>JAJRUH010000114.1 GCA_024277895.1 Bacteroidota bacterium
ACAGAGGTTTAAAATCTGCAAAAAAAGAAAATTTACCTGTTGCAACAAAAATGGCAGATGAAGTTTTATGTTTACCTTTATATGCTGACTTGGAGTTAGAAAATGCAGAAAAAATTATCAGAATGATAAATGAATAAAAAGAAACTTTTACATATAATTTCGCAAGGTGAAAATGAGCAAGTTGAATTTAAACGTTTATGGAAAGATGAACATTTAAAAACTCTTTGTGCTTTTGCAAATACAAACGGAGGAATTATGCTTATTGGTATTGAAGATGATAAAACAATAACAGGAGTAATAAATACTGAAAATTTATTGGAAATATTACCAAATAAAATCACAAACAGAATAGGAATTACGGCAAATATCAGTGTAGAAAAAGTTGAAAATAAATCAATAGTAATACTTGAAATACAAAAAACATATGCCCCGGTATCATATCTCGGAAAGTTTTTTGCAAGAAGTGGTAGTGTTACGTCAGAACTCAGAACAGGTCAACTAACTCATTTTTTGTTGAAAAAATACGGAAAAACTTGGGACGATATACCGGTTGAAAATTTCTCAATCGGCGAAATTGATAATAAAACAATAGAAAAGTTTAAAATACTTGCAGCTGATAGAATTCCTGCAATAATTCATGAAAAAAATACCGAAGCTTTATTGCGAAAACTAAATTTATATGATGGTAACCATTTAAAACGTGCAGCTGTTTTGCTGTTTGCAAAAGACCCGCAAAAATATTTTATTCAATCTCATTCTAAAATAGGACGTTTTTTGAATGAAGTTGATATACTAACAAGTGATTTTATTGAAGGAAATCTCATAAATCAAGTTGATACAATTCTTGATGTGTTGAGAACGAAGTATTTAAAAAGCTACATTAGTTTTGAAGGAATACATCGCAGAGAAAAACTTGAATATCCTTACGAAGCATTAAAAGAAGCAATTATTAATGCGCTTATACACCGAGATTATACTAACACTTCTAACTTGCAAATTAAAGTTTACGATCACAAAATTACAATGACAAACGGTGCGTTATTACCATCAAAAATAACTATTGAGAAATTAAAACAATCACACGCCTCGGTTCCTGCAAATCCGATAATAGCGGCTGTTTTTTATAAAGCCGGATTGATTGAAAATTGGGGGCGAGGAACAATAAATATTGTAAACGACTGCATAAACTATAAAATTCCCGAACCGGAATTTAAGTTTGATATGAATGTTTTTTGGACAACTTTTTATAAAACCCAAAATTTGAATGAAATTAATACCGGCGAATTAAATGGCGAATTAAATGGCGAATTAAATGGCGAATTAAATAAAAGACAAATTTTTGTTTATAACAAGATAAAAGAACAACCCAATATAAATGCAACAGAATTGTCAAATACATTAAACATTCCTTTTAGCACAATTGACAAATACATTCGTATCTTTCTGAAAAAAAAACTTATAGAACGCAGAGGAAGCAAAAAAACAGGCGGATATTTTGTAAAAGACAACACAATATGAAAATTGCAATAATGCAACCATATTTATTCCCGTATATCGGATATTTTCAGCTGATAAATGCTGTTGATAAATTTATTTTTTATGACGATGTTAATTTTATTAAACAAGGCTGGATAAATAGAAATAACATATTGGTTGTAGGAAATAAATACGTATTTTCTTTGCCGATTGAGCAAATAAGTTCTTTCAAAAAGATAAATGAAACAAAAATAAATCTTAATATTTATAAGAAAAGCAAACAAAAATTATTGAAAACAATTCAACAGTCATATAAGAAAGCCCCTTTTTATGAAGATGTCATGATTTTAATCGAAAATGTGCTTAATTTTGAGAGTAAATACATTTCTGATTTTGCAAAACAAAGCATCATAGGAGTTTGTACATTTTTAGAAATAAAAACAGAAATAATAAAATCATCTGAAATATATAACAACGATAATTTAAAATCTGTAAACAGAGTTATTGATATTTGTAAAAAAGAGGTTGCAACACACTATTTAAACCCTATTGGAGGTATAGAATTATATAACAAACAAAAATTTAAAGAACAAAACTTAGAGCTGAATTTTTTAAAATCAAAAGAAGTGATATACAAGCAATTTAATAATTTATTTATTCCTAATTTGTCAATTATTGATGTTATGATGTTTAATTCAAAAGACGAAATAAAACAAATGCTTTTAGAATATGAATTAGTTTGAAAATGAGAAATAAACAAACATACGATACGATTAAAAACTATATTTATGACAATAATAATCAATTTAGTCCAAAATTATCTGAATTAGTTGATATTGATAAATATGCTCGAAAGTTAGAGAATCTTGCAGAACATTTTTTACTTTATAATAAAAATGAAGAAATCTCGGCTTTTGCCGCAGTTTATTTTAATGATTATAACACAAATATTGCTTTCTTAACTTATATTAATGTAAATAAAAATGAGCAAGGCAGGGGTTTAGGAAATAAATTGTTAAGAGAAATAATAGAATTTGCAAAAAACAATAAATTTAAAGAGCTTAAATTAGAAGTTTCAAAAAGTAATCTTTCTGCAAAATCATTTTACGAAAAAAATAAATTTAAGGTTACAGATGAAAATAAAACATCTTTTTTTATTAGTAAAAAAATCAATTAAAATGACTGTAAGTATATTGATGCTGACATATAATCACGAAAAATTTATTGCACAAGCAATAGAAAGTGTCCTTATGCAAAAAGTTAGTTTTAATTACGAACTAATAATTGGAGATGACTGCTCGCAGGATAATACTCAAAAAATAATTCGAGAATATCAAAAAAAACATCCTGATATAATAAAACCCGTTTTACGAACAAAAAACATTGGAGCAAATAATAATTTTGTTGATATTTTTAAAAAAGCAACAGGGAAATACATCGCCCTTCTTGAAGGCGACGACTACTGGACAGACCCAAACAAACTGCAAAAACAGGTTGATTTTCTGGAGGCAAATCCTGAGTATGGTATTGTTTCAACTTCTATATATTGCGTTGATGAAAAAAACATAAGAATAAAATCACATCCATATAACGTACCAAAAGGATATAAGGATTATGAAAATGCTTTTTGGCCTTTAATGAAGCAGAACTTTATTTATACATTAACTGTATGCACAAGAAAAGATTTACTTTTTAATTTAATCAAAAGAATAATTGACGAAAACTTAACATATCCGTACGATTATTGGTTTTGGCTGCATATCTCAATTAATTCCAAAATAAAAATTTTAGATTCTCCGACAGCATGTTATAGAATCCACAACAACGGTATTTCTCGAAAAGCCGGGTTTTTTGATACAACTCGAGTTTTAGTAAAGGTTGATTTAATTAAAGCTTACTTAAGGCTTAAAAATGTTAAGTTGAATCGCGAACAAAAGAAAATAATTTATCATATTGCAATAAGTTTGTTAAAAAATAAAAAAATAAACCGTAAAATAAAAATCTCTTTTTTATTTTTTATAATACGAAGAGTTAAACAATTAATACAGACTAAATGAAATTTAGATTATTATTATTTAAGATTTACACTTTTATTTATATTTTCAGGTATGTAATCCGAAAAAAATTTTTTAATGCTGAATTTGCCAATAAGTTGTTTTTAAGTGTAAATAGAGACGCAATAGTTCCTCTGTTAAGGTACAACAAAGCAAATATTGGAGATAATACAAAAATTGATTCTCCCTTAATTCTACATTATTACAACAAAGATTTATCAAAATTATACATTGGCAATAACTGTAGTATAAGTAAAAATTGTTTTTTAGATTTATCGGAAAAAATTACGATTGAAGATAATTGCACTTTAGCAATGAATGTTACAATTGTTACGCATATTGATTTAGGGAAAAGTTATCCGGAAAAACACTTAAAAAATGACAAATCTCAAGTAACCATATCGGAAGGGTCTTATGTTGGTGCGAATGTGTTAATTTTGAAAGGTGTTACAATTGGAGAACAATCTTTTATTGGAGCCAAGAGTTTGGTAAGCCAGAGTACGCCGGAAGGCTCGTTTATTGTTGGCGTTCCGGGAAGAAATAAAAAATATCAAAATGATTAATAGCAATATATATATAGTTATAGTAACTTATAATGGAGAGCGTTTTATACAAAAATGCTTAAATAGTATTAGGGAAAATAAAGTCGCATGTCAAATAATTGTAATTGATAACAATTCCACAGATAAAACGACTCAAATTATAAAAACTGATTTTTCGGAAGTACGCTTAATCGAAGAAAAAAATAATCTTGGCTTTGGCAAAGCAAACAACATCGGTTTAAAAATAGCTTTGGAAGAAAATGCAGATTTTGTTTTTTTATTAAACCAAGACGCAACTATTGAAAAAGACTCTCTTGAAAAATTTTATTTGGCAAGTAAAACATATCCTGAATATGATATATTAAGTGCAATCCATTTAAACGGAACAAAAAAAGAACTTGATTACAATTTTTCTAAATATTTATCTCCTGATATGTGTCCGAAAATAATCTCAGATATGATTTTAGGATATACGAAACCTGTTTATACTTGTGACTTTATTAATGCAGCAGCTTGGTTTATGCCAATAGCAACGTTGAAAAATATTGGTTTATTTGACCCTCTTTTTTTTCATTATGGTGAAGATGATGATTATGTAACAAGATTAAAGTATCATGGCGGAAAAGTTGGTGTCATTACAAATACGTCAATAGTTCATGACAGACCACAGAAAAAAACAGATGCGTTTAACTATAACTATATGAGAAAATTGACAATCAATTTTTTAAAATTAAAAAATATGAAGTCAAGTTTTTCTTTCTCTGTTTTTGCATTTACTTTTCATTCTTCTCTAAAATTCATTACTTTGTTGCTATCAATGAAATTAAAAGAATTGTTTTTTTCAGTAAAGATATTTTGGAAAACAATTTATTTATTACCAAAAATAAGAAACTCTCGCAAAGAATCAATAAAAGGTAAATCATTTATTGATAGAATGTAAACTAATTTATAAACTATTATATATGACACAACAAGCCCGTTTTCCTGATTTTTTAATAATAGGGGCAATGAAATCCGGAACAACAAGTTTGCACGACTATTTAGGTAAACATCCGGATATATATACATCAGACCCAAAGGAAATTCATTTTTTTATGGATAAAAATTTTAATAAATACTCATTAGATTGGTATAAGTCCTTATTTATTTCAGATAAAAAAATAGCCGGAACTTCCCCTCAGAATTACACAAAGTGCCATCGTCCGGCAGTTAAAAACGTTCCTGAGCGTATATATAAACATATGCCAAATGTAAAACTTATATACATTGTTCGAGACCCGGTAAAACGAATCATATCCCATTATGCAGAAGCTCAATCCGGTGGATATGCCCCAAAACAAGGTCTGAGTGAGTTTTTGCAAAATTTTGAAAATAACCATTATGTACAAACAAGTAGGTATTATTACCAAATTTCACAATATTTAAAATTTTTCAAAAAGGAACAAATTCTTATTATTAAATCAGAAGATTTACTCGCTGACAGATTAAACACATTAAATGAAGTATTTCGCTTTTTATCTGTTAACGAAATTACAGATAACTCAATATTTGAATACGAAAAAAATAAAGGTTCTTCAAAAATAAAGAAAAATAACATTGGGCATTTATTATTTAATAGCAGTAAAACTAAAATTATTAGAGATTTATTGCCAAGAAAATTGAAAGATGTATTAAAAAACAGTAGTGTTGTTGAAAACCTATCTTACACTTCAGTGGATATAGAACAAATAGACATCAAACTGAAACAGCAAATTAAAGATTTTATTAAACCCGATTTAATAAAATTAGAAAAACTTACCGGCAAGAATTTTAAAAACTGGTATTAATTTTATAGTATGAAGCCCAAAATTTCCGTAATAATCCCCAACTACAACTGTTCTCAATGGCTGCCGAAAGTTATTGAATGTTGCCTTATTCAAAAGCATTTGTATGAGATAATTATTGTAGATGACCATTCTACCGATAACAGCCGGGAAATATTATCATAACTGCAAAAACAAAATCCAGAAAAAAACCATAAATTTAGAATGCAAGCATTGAGGTATTTTGTTAAAAACGACTATTTATGTGTTTTAATTTGGTAGTTTTTACCAAACTTTATAATGTTTTTACTCTTATTTTACTAAATATAATTAAAAAAACTTGTTTTATCCACTAAAATATGTTACATTTGCAGTATGAAAGCAAAATTAAAAGAGATAATATTAGAAAATCAAAATAAAGAATTTCCTGTTGTAATATCACGAAATATTGAAATACCACTTAATTTAAATATAATAATAACCCTTATAGGCACAAGACGAAGCGGGAAAACGTATATTTTATATCAAAAAATAAACGAACTTATAAAGTCAGGAATAAAAACAGAACAAATACTTTTTCTTAACTTTGAAGACGAACGTTTAAAATTAGATACAGAAAATTTAGACCAAATAATACAAGCATACACCGAACTTTTTCCGGAAATAGATATAAAAAACACTTATTTCTTTTTTGACGAAATACAAAACGTTACGGGTTGGGAGAAATTTGTTCGTAGAATTTTTGATACAAAATCGCGTCATGTTTTTATAACAGGTTCAAACTCAAAACTTCTAAGCACCGAAATCGCAACAGAACTCAGAGGACGAACAATTACATACACCGTTTATCCGCTAAGTTTAAGCGAATATCTTGATTTTCATAAAATATCTAAAAAATTATATCCTCAAAAGAATAAAAGTAAAGTAATACACTATACTCAAAAGTTTTTAACAGAAGGCGGATTTCCTGAAACCGTTTTTTTTGACAAACAAAGCAGACTTAAAATATTACAACAGTATTTTAATACTATGATATTCAGAGATGTAGTAGAAAGATATAAAATAAGCGATGTAGGAACTTTTAAGTTTTTTTTAAAAAAAATATTTGCCGGCGTAACAAAACCTTTTTCAATAAATAAAGCATACAGCGATTTAAAATCGCTTGGTTATAAAATAAGCAATAAATATTTATATGAATATTTTGATTACTGCAACACTGTTTTTATTAGTCAATCAATAAATAAATTTGATTTTTCGGAAATAAAGCAAGAAAAAAGCGAAAAGAAAATTTACGTGATAGACAACGGTTTGCTTTCTGCAATAGAATTTTCTGTTTCCCGAAATAATGGCAAACTGTTGGAAAACATGGTCGCATTAGAATTTATGAAAGCCGAAAAAGAAATTTTTTATTTCAAGAAGAATAAAGAATGTGATTTCATAGTTAAAGATAAGAATGCTTTTTTGCCGGTTCAAGTTTCGTATGAAATAAGCAATAATGACACAAAGCAGCGTGAATTAAAAGGACTTGCAGAGGCTTGCAAATATTTGAATCTAAATAAAGGAATAATCATTACTTTTGACCAAGAAGAGGAATTGACTTATAAGGATATTGATGTGAGCGTTATTCCTGTTTATAAATATTTTTTAGAGTAAAAACAGTAATGTCAGTTTTACTGCTTCAAAATGGAGTTTTGTTGAAAATAATAAAAATAAAGAAATGTTTAAAATTTCCGTAATAATCCCCAACTACAACTGTTCTCAATGGCTGCCGAAAGTTATTGAATGTTGCCTTATTCAAAAGCATTTGTATGAGATAATTATTGTAGATGACCATTCTACTGATAACAGCCGGGAAATTTTAAGCGAATTACAAAATCACCACCCTAAACTGATAAAAATTTTCAAAAACCCCGAAAAAGGCGGAAACAATGCCCGTAATTTCGGTTTTGAAAAGTCAACAGGAAACTTTATTCAATGGCTTGATGCCGATGACTTTTTATTGGAAGAAAAATTTGAAAATCAAATCAGGAAATTTCAGGAAAATCCCGAAGCGGATGTAGTATATTCTGATTGGTATATGGATTTTTATGAAAATAATTCAAAATTTGTAAAAAGGAATAACTTTGCACAGCAAAACTATACTGACTTTTTATTTGAAATCCTTTCTGATAATTGGATGGCAAATAACAGCTACCTATTAACAAGACAAATTGCCGAAAAATTACACAATATACAAGCTTGGAATCCCGAAACAAAAGTAGCACAAGACCGTGAGTATTTTACTATGGCGGCACTAATCGGTGCTAAATTTACTTATGCAAAAGGTTTTTTTAGTGTTTACAACCGTTGGAGTATAAATTCTGTATCTTCAATGGATTTTAAACAACGACTTATTTATCAATTACAATTAGAACAAAAATTCAGAACAAAAATTCTTGAAAATAATTATTCGAAGAAATCAAAAAGAAAATATCTTGCTTTATTAAATGCACACACAATGAATGCTTGTTTTTATAACCCAAAATTGACAATTTTAAACACATTTTCTTTTTTTAACATTAAATGGAAATTAATTCACTGGAAAAAACGTCCCTTTATTCCTTTTATCTATATTTGGCAACATCTAAAATTAGTTTTTAAAAGAGAAACCTAACTGAAAAAATGTATTAAGAAGATATATTGCAAAAAAACGTATTAATTTTGTCCTTGACAACACCTACGAAAAACAAATTAAAAGAATTGAGAATTACATAAACGAAACTTTAAATCATAAATGAAACCTTCGTAAATTTTTGTTGTAAAGATAACAAAAATATAGTTTACTCTCTTTTTAGGGACAGTATCAAAAACTATATTAATACCACTAAAAAGTTGCATTTACTATTTGAACTTAACTACTATTCATATCACCTGCAAACCTTTCGGTAAATCCGCGTTTGCTCAAAGAATTAAAACTTGCAGTTTCAGAAGGCTATAATGTTGATTTACAAAGGAATAGCCCTGTCAGGGTTTGTTATGAAAAGTGAATATAATAATATATTAACATGCTGTTGTTCAGAAATCCCTGACAGAGGCTTGCTAATGTTTTGAAAAACATCACAGAAAAAACCTTACAAAACAACTTGCTGAAATAATACAATCTTTATAATGCCTGAAAAACTACTGTTCATATCACCTGGAAACTTAACCGTAAATCCGCGTTTACAAAAAGAACTAAAACTTACCGTTTTAAAAGGTTTTGAAATTGATTTTGTGGGATTATTTCTCGGTAATCGAAGCGAAAACATTTGAAAATTAACTGAAAACGGGACATGCAATTTAAAACATAAACGAAACATTTATTAACTATGCAAAAATTTCATATATACATGAAACTACACAGGAAACTAAAGGCAAAATTGTTTATATTTGAAAGTTTTTGTATATTTGTAAAAAGTTTAAGTTGTATATGAAAAAAGCCGGGCACATAAAATCATTCACGGAACGTAGCGGATATTTTGACCGAATCAAACCGTTTGTCAACAAAAACTTGATAAAAGCAATAACAGGACAACGCAGGGTTGGTAAAAACTATTTAATGTTTCAGCTTGTTGATGAAATAAAAAAACAAACTCCCGAAGCAAACATAATTTACATAAATAAAGAAAATTTTGAGTTCGACGAAATCGAAAATTACAGAGATTTAATACATTATGTAAATAAAAAAATTTCAACAGAAAAACCAAACTATCTGTTTGTTGATGAAATCCAAGATATAAGTCAGTTTGAAAAAGCACTTCGGCACTTTCTTACCGAAGAAAATATCGATATTTATTGCACGGGAAGTAATGCTGATATGTTGTCGGGCGAACTTGCCACATATTTGAGCGGCAGGTATATAGAATTAAAAGTATATAGTCTTTCTTATCTTGAATTTTTGAAATTTCATAAACTGAAAAACACTAAAAACAGCCTAAATAAATATCTGAACTTTGGCGGACTTCCGTATCTTAAAAATTTACCGCTAAAAGAAGATATTGTTTTTGAATACTTACAAAATATCTTTACCACAATAATTTATAAAGATGTAATTTCTCGCAATAATATTCGGAATACTAATATTCTCGAAAATCTGGTTCGTTTTTTGGCAAATAATGTCGGAAATATTATTTCGGCAAAAAAAATCAGCGACTATTTAAAATCTCAAAATTTAAAAGTATCACCACAAATTATTTTAACTTATTTAGAACATTTGCAGTCTGCATTCCTAATTTACAAGGTAAAAAGAACAGATATTACCGGAAAAAAAGTATTTGAAATCCACGAAAAATATTACTTTGAAGACTGGGGACTAAAAAATTCACTTGTCGGATATAACAAATTTAACATCAATCAAGTACTTGAAAATGTTGTATATATACATTTAAAAATTGCAGGCTACGAAATAATGGTCGGGCAAACAGGCGACAAAGAAATTGACTTTATTTGTGAACGCGACGGTGCAAAACTTTATGTGCAAGTTGCTTATTTAATACCTGATGAAAAAGTAATTGAAAGAGAATTCGGAAATCTTTTATTAATAAAAGATAATTTTCCTAAAATTGTAGTTTCTTTGGATGAGTACGCACCAAAAAATATTCAGGGAATTGAACATATACACTTAAAAGATTTTTTATCTGATAAAATTCTTCTTTGATTTTATGCGTAGAAAACTATTATTCATATCACCTGCAAACCTAACCGTAAACCCGCGTTTGCTCAAAGAATTAAAACTTGCAGTTTCTGAAGGTTTTGATGTTGATTTTGTGGGTTTTAATACTGGTAATTGGAGCGATAAAATTGATGCTGAACTTATAAAAAACATTGATGCAAACTTTCATTATATTCCCATAACCCGAAAGCCGCTTTTACCCTGGTTTTTAAGTTCAATAGGCGAAAAAATAAGCCAAAAATTATATCAGTTTTTAAAAACCAACTTAAAAATAAACGCTTACGCACACAGCAAAAGGTCTATTTTACTAAATAATTATTTGAAAAAGAAGAGTAAAAAATATGATTTAATAATTTCGCATGTTCTTACAACACTTTATCCTGCCTATAAATTCGCTTGCCGAACAAATACAAAATTTATTTTTGATATTGAAGATTATCACCCGGGCGAAGCTGTTTCTTTCGACAATAAAAACGAAAAAGCAAGAAGAGAGTTTTTAATGCAAAAAATATTACCAAAAGCAAGTTTTGTTACCTACGCATCGCCGCTTATTGGTGAATATAGTTTAAAATTGCTCAATAATTATCCTAAAAACCGACACCGGTTAATAAATAACTGCTTTTCACAAACAGAATTTCAATTCAAAGAAAACAATTCGGAAAAAATAAAATTTGTATGGTTTTCGCAAAATATAAGTCAAGGAAGAGGTTTGGAGTTGGTCGTTCCTGCTCTGGCAAAATTTAAAGATAAAATTGAACTGCATTTAATCGGTAATCTTTACGAAGATTTTAATACTGAATTTTTGTCTCAATATTCGGAATTTATAACAATCCACAAACCTTTGCCGCAAAAAGAATTAAACCTAAAACTTTCAGAATTTGATATTGGTTTGGCAATAGAACTAAATTCTGCTGATTTTAACAGACACCTTTGCCTGACAAATAAAATCTGGGCATATTTGCAATCCGGTTTATACATTTTGGCAACAGATACGCCTGCACAAGTAAAATTTATTGCCGAAAACAAAAATGCAGGAATAATTACAGGACAAAACATAGGAGATTTTGAAATTACCTTTAAAAATATTCTTGCTGATATTGAAAAAACACAAAACGAAAAACAAAAGCGTTTTGAATATGCAAAAGACTTATCTTGGGAAAATGAAAGTGAAAAAATTATTGATATTTGGTTAAAAATATTAGAATAGCTGTTTTTTGTTTGCAATATTTTTGTTTACATCAGAAAAAAATGTATTTTTGTGAAAATATTCAGGCATGACCGATAACTTTGCAAAACTTAAAAAATATAACTTTTGGAACAAGGAAATATTAAATCTTGGTTTTATAAGAAACGAATATGTTTCAAAAATAAATAATTACCTGTCTAACAGGTTGATAAAGGTATTGACAGGGCAACGAAGAACGGGTAAAAGTTATATTTTACGACAAATAATGAAACACCTTACAGAAACAGGTGTGTCTGCAAGAAACATTTTATACATAAACAAAGAATTTACTGATTTTGATTTTATTGAAAATTCTACTGATTTAGATGAAATAATAAAACTCTATATTGAAAAAATTAAGCCCAAAGGAAAAATATATTTATTTATTGATGAAATTCAAAACATAAGTTCTTGGGAAAAAACAATTAACTCATATTCACAAGACTATACTCGTGAATATGAAATTTTTATAACAGGATCAAATTCAGAACTTTTGTCAGGCGAATTATCTGCCTTTTTATCAGGAAGATATGTTGAGTTTCAAATTTTGCCTTTTTCATACATTGAATATATATCGTTTTTTAATTTAGAAAATTCAAAACAAAATTTTTTGCAATACATAAATTCAGGAGGCTTACCAGAACTGTTTAATTTGCAAAACGAAGAAACTAAAAGACATTATGTTTCGGCTGTTAAAGATACAATCTTATTTCGTGATGTGATACAAAGGTATCGTGTAAAAGATGCCAAACTTTTGGAAGATATTTTTTTATTTCTCATAAATAATGCTTCTAACTTAATCTCAATTACAAATATTGTAAAATATTTTAAAGGACGCAATCGAAAAACCAATTACGAAACCGTAGCAAATTATATCGGTTATTTAAAAAACAGTTTCCTTGTGCATCAGGCAGAAAAATATAATATATCCGGAAAGGAAACACTTGCAGGAACTTACAAATATTATATCAATGATTTGTCGTATAAAAATTATCTTTATCCCGGTTTTTCATACGGAGTTGGTTATAAATTGGAAAATATTGTTTATTTGCAACTTATTAATATGGGGTTTAATGTTTATGTAGGATATTTACGTAATAAAGAAGTTGATTTTGCGGCAATAAAAAACGGAAAAATAATATATATTCAAGTTGCTTACATTATGCCTACCGAAGAAACATTCAACAGAGAATATTCATCATTAAAATCAATAAAAGATAATTTCCCGAAAATTGTTGTATCGCTCGATGATATAATGTTTGAAGACTACGAAGGTATAAAACATATTCAAGCGTGGAATTTGCAGGAATTTATTTTATCTTATAATTTTTAATTTCAAAAGAAAGCAAAAAATTAGTTGATATATGGTCAAAAATTTTTTTAAGCAGCGACTATTTTGTGTGATATTCTAAAATAGTCGCAACTATTTTATTTTTTGTAATAAATTTGCAACTTAACACACAAAAAGAAAACATACATTATATTCCGGCTTACTGAACAGAAAAAATATTTACGTGAAGAAAATCTTCATCATAGCACCACATTTTCCGCCATCGGCACTACCACCTTCGCAACGGGTAAGGTTGATGGTAAAACATCTCAAAAGTTTGGGCTGGTATCCTCACGTATTTACAACCGAACCAAAATACAGAGAAGAAAAAGAAGACGCTTGGATGACCGAACTTGCAGGAAACGATTTTGATGTTACTGTTGTAAAAGCATTAAATCAAAAAAAAACAAGGAAATTCGGCATCGGAGATTTGGGTTTGCGAATGATACCTTATCTTTTACCGGCAATAATAAAAGCCGCAAAAAAAGAAAAACCTGATTTTATTCTTTATCCTGTTCCGCCTTGGTATATTTTGCTTATTGCTCCTCGCATAAAACGAAAAACAGGAATCCCTTACGGAATTGATTTTATAGACCCTTGGTTTGTTGGAGAAATACCAAAAAATGCAAATTTAAAAAAACGAATAAGTCAGAAAATTGCACGTAGATTTGAGAAAAAAGCAGTTGTAAAAGCTGATATTATTTATTCTGTTTCCGAGGGTATAAATAAAAACTTAAAAGAAAGATATAATTTAGCAGAAAATAAACCTCTTTTGGCAATTCCTTACGGAGTTGAGCCTTCTGATTTTAATTTGAAAATAAACAAAATTTCAAACGAAAAGGTTGTGTTCAGATACATAGGTGCTGTTTGGAATGAAGCTTATCCTGTTCTTGAACCGATATTAAAATCATTGTCCGAAATAGAAAAAGAAATACCTTTGAAAATTGAATTTTATGGAACGTCGTATGCCGGCGAGGGTCTGTCAAAGCCGCAGACAACCAGATGGATAGAAAGGTTTGCTATGCAAAATTATATGACAGAAAATCCATTGCGAGTTCCGTATAAAAAAGCGGTAGAACTAACTCTGTCCGCAGATATTATTTTGCTTTTCGGAGGAATGCAACCCTATTACGCCGCATCAAAACTTATGGGGCTTATTGCATCGGGAAAACCGTTTATTGCTTTTTTACATAATGATTCTTTCCCTGCTAAATTTTTAAAACAGCTTAATTACAAGTATATTGTAACTTATTCGCAAGAAAAACTTCCTGAAACAAAATTTGACGAATTAAAAGCAAAAATAATTGATTTAATAAACCAAAAAGAAAGTTTTGTTAAATTTGATCTTTCAAACCCGTTAAATCAAAAACATACAGCTCTCGGAATGACAAAAGAATTTGTAAAACCTATTGAAAATTTACTAACAAAATTTACAAAGAATATATAAAGTAAAAATAATGTGAGTTTTGTGTTCTCTGATGTTCAAAAATACAATACAAATATGACAATAACAAAACAATACATCAAGCAACTCAACTATAAAATTGTTGGTGCGGCAATAAAAGTTCATAAACAACTTGGTCCCGGTTTGTTAGAAAGTATATACGAAGAATGTCTGTATGAAGAATTACTTTCTCAAGGATTATATCCTAAGCGTCAAGTAAAAGTTCCTGTAATTTACAAAGGGAAACAAGTAAAAGATGATTTACGAATTGATTTACTGATAAATAATACAATAATTGTTGAACTTAAATCGGTAAATGAACTCCACCCAATATTTGAAGCACAACTTATGACTTATATGAAACTTGCCGAAAAATCCAAAGGTTTGCTTATAAACTTTAATGTTACAAAATTAACAGACGGAATTGTGCCGATAGTTAATGAATTATTTGCAAATTTGCCTGATAAATAATAATAACCACAAAGTTCACACAGAACACAAAGAAAAAACTATGTGAACTCTGTGTCCTGTGTGGTAAAAAAAAATAAAATAATGATAAACCATAAAGAAAAAATAAAAAATAAAAAAGTTCTCGTTACCGGAGGTGCCGGATTTGTAGGTCATAATTTAGTAAAAACTCTTGTAAACGATTACAATTGCAAAGTAATTGTTGTTGATGATTTGTCCAACAGTTCCGAAGCAATGCTTTCGGAGGTTGCCGATAAAATTGAATTTCATAAAATAAGTGTTTGTGATAAAAGAAAGTTATTTCCGCTGTTTAAAGATATAAACTATATTTTTCATCTTGCCTGCAAGCAAATTTCATCATCAGGATTAGAACCTAATATACATTTGCGAATAAATGCCGAAAGCACTTTAAATATGCTTGAATATATCCGACATAATAACTTGCCCGAATTAAAACGCTTTATATACACAGGTTCAACATCTATTTACGGAAGTTCGGTGAAATTGCCTGTAAATGAGAATGATGCACCTGATGTTTTGAGTAATTATGCTGCCACAAAATTGCTTGGTGAAAATTATACAACAATGTACTGCCGAAATTATGATATTCCGATTTCTGTCGTACGCTATTCAAATGTTTACGGTTATGGTCAAAGTCCGAGAAATCCTTATGCGGGTGTATTGGGCAAGTTTATACATAATGCCTTAACAGGTAAACCTCTAAAAATATTTGGCGACGGCGAGCAAACTCGGGATTACACTTTTATAGATGATGCTGTTTCTGCAACAATTTTGGCAGCAGTTCACCCACGAGCCTACGGCGATATTTTTAATGTAGGAACAACTGTTGAAACTTCTGTGAAAAAATTAGTAAAAATTATTTCAGATATTGTTGGAAATGTTACCGTCGAAAATGTCCCCGAACGTGATATTGACAATATCAGACGACGTTCAATTGATATATCAAAAATACATAAAAATTTAGGTTGGTCACCAAAATTTGGTATTGAAAGGGGGATAAAAGAAACAATTGATTGGTATAAAAAAACCTTGTAGTGAAAAAACTCGCAATAATCATAACTCACCCGATACAATACTATTCGCCGCTGTTTAAACTTTTATCCGAACGTAATAAAATTCAGATAAAAGTTTTTTATACATGGGAGCAGTCGCAGGAAAAAGTATACGACAAAAAATTTGGTAAAGAAATAAAATGGGATATTCCTCTTTTGGAGGGTTATGATTATACTTTTGTAAAAAACATTTCAAAAAATCCGGGTTCCGGAAGTTTTAAAGGAGTTATAAACCCGACTTTAAATAAAGAAATTGAAAATTGGCAGGCAGATGCAATTCTTGTTTTCGGTTGGAATCATCACTCGCATTTTAAAACGATGCGATACTTTAAAAACAAAATTCCTGTTTATTTTCGGGGAGATTCTACATTAGTTGATGTTTTGTCATTACCAAGAATGTTTACACGTTTTATTGTCCTGAGTTATGTGTATAAATTTGTTGATTTTGCCTTTTTTGTCGGAACAAACAATAAAGCATATTATAAAAAGTTCGGGCTTAAAGAAAGCCAACTTATATTTGCCCCTCATGCAATTGATAATGACAGATTTTTCGATACAACAGGAGAATATTCAGAAAAAGCTGTACTTTGGCGGACAAAATTAGGCTTTTCAGACGATGATATCGTTTTTCTTTTTGTCGGAAAGTTTGAAAAAAAGAAAAACCCTTTATTATTAATTGAAGCAGCAGAATATTTTCCGCAATATAAATTTTTATTTGTAGGAAACGGTAATTTAGAAACAGAGATGAAACAAAAAGCTTGTAAAAATGTACTGTTTTTGCCTTTTCAAAATCAATCTTTAATGCCGGTGGTATATCGATTAGGAGATGTATTTGTTTTGCCGTCACAAGGCCCCGGAGAAACATGGGGGCTTGCCGTTAATGAGGCAATGGTATGCGGAAATGCCGTTCTTGTTTCAGATAAAGTCGGCTGTGCTGTTGATTTGGTCAAAAATAATGAAAACGGTTTTGTCTTTAAGTCAAATAATCTTGATGATTTAAAAGAAAAAATATCAGATATTGTAAAAAAAACTGCAGCATTTAAGAAAAATTCACAACAAAAAATTAAATTACACAATTTTAATGTTCTTGCAAAGACTATTGAATCTTTTAAGTTGCATTATTAACCACTTTGAACTCTAACTCGTTTTACTCTTTTTGATGACAGAAAAGACAAAATATATTGTTGCTTTTATTACTTTTGTTTCTCTTGTGTCTTTTTTTTCTCTTGATTTTTTCTCTTCTTTCGGAATTTCTTTATTCCTTTTTTTCGCAGTAAAATTTTTTCATGAAATCGGTGAAAAAATAGAAATCCGTGACATTATGATTTTACTGGCAAGTTTACAATGGATTGTCGGGCCTTTACTTGCTTATAAATTTAATTCTGATGATGAGTTTTATTATATGGCTGTCGATTTGCCGACATATATGGGCTATGTGGTTCCGGCTACCTCTTCTTTTATACTTGGTTTATATTTACCCGTTTTCGGAAAAACACAAAAAGTTTCTCTTTTTCTTCCTAAAATAAAAGATTTTATATTAAAATATAAAAAGATTGATTTAATTTTTATTGGTATTGGTATCGGTTCCGATATACTTTCCGACATTGCTCCGGAAAGTCTTCGGTTTGTATTTTTCCTTTTTTCGGGTTTACGATTTATCGGTTTGTATTTTTTGTTTTTGTCACAACGAAAAAATAAATTGCTTTATGTTATAATAATTATGACATGGCTTTTTCTGAGTGCCCTGAAAGATACAATATTTCATGACTTCCTGTTATGGTCAAGTTTTTTTATCTTAATTGCTGCTTTTATTACAAAACCGTCGTTACAAAAAAAATTATTTTATCTGCTTGGTATCTTATTTATTATTGTTGCTATTCAAACCGTTAAATATAGTTTTCGAGAAGCCGTTAAAGAAGGAACAGGAAGTGGTATTGCCTTATTTTCTGACTTAGTAGAAGAAAAGGTTATCAGCAGTAATTACGTTTCTTCAGAATCTAATATTTCAAGTATGATTACACGTATTAATCAAGGATGGATAATTGCCAGAATTATGAGTTGGACTCCGTCACACGAACCTTTTGCCGGAGGTGAAACGATTTATGAAGCAATTAAAGCATCTTTTCTTCCGCGGTTTTTGTTTCCTAATAAAATCAGAGCCGGCGGCAGAACGTATTTTACACGATTTACAGGAAAAGATATCTCAAACGAAACCTCTATGGGTCTCAGCCTTCTTGGTGAGGCATATGCAAATTACGGGATATTCGGCGGTATTTTATTTTTGTTTCTTATCGGGATTTTTTATAATTTTTTTATACACAAAATATATATAACAGCAAAAAAACATCCGTCTTTAATTTTTTTCATCCCCTTAATCTTTTTACAAGTTGTTAAAGCCGAAACCGATTTTTCTGTAATACTAAACTATTTAGTAAAAGCTTTAATTGTCGTTTGGTTTATTTTTTGGAGTATGAATAAATTTTTTAAAATAAAAATATAATGACCCTCTCATATTTCTTCCGCCGCCCCTCCCCCGTTTTCCACAGCATAGAAAAACATTTTTTGCCAAGCAGAAAGTTTAATATTTAAGCATGTGTTCTTTCTTGTCCTTTTAGTTATACGGGTTTACAAATAACAATTACAAGACGAGTTTCGTTGTATCCACGAAAAACCTCATAAAATATTAGCTTAAATAACGAAAAATAGTTTGTAAATTTAGTGCTTTTAATGAAAAAAATAATCTTTTCATTGTTTTATTGCACTAAAAACAATACTTTTGTAATATGAAAAAAAAGGATATCATAAAAACAATAATCACTAATTTTCATACCCGGAAAATAAAAAACAGCTATGAAAGAAATATAAAACTGCCGATAAATACAAATATAATAATATCTGTTATCGGGGTTCGAAGAAGCGGAAAAACTTATATACTTTATGAAACGATAAAAAGACTGCTAAAAAACAATGTTCTGAAAAAAAACATATTATACATAAACTTTGAAGACGAAAGAATACGATTAAAACAGGATGAATTAGATTTAATATTGCAAGCATATCAAGAATTGTATCCAAAAATAAATTTAGCAGATTGCCATTTCTTTTTTGACGAAATACAAAATACACAAGGTTGGGAAAAATTTATTCGCAGAATATTTGATACAATAAGCACCAACATATACATAACAGGCTCAAATTCAAAACTTTTAAGCACCGATATAGCAACAGAACTTAGAGGACGCACAATAAGTTATACCGTTTATCCGCTTAATTTTAAAGAATTTCTTAATTTTAACAACATAAAACCGGAATTCTACGGAACGGAGCAAAAAAATAAAGTTCTTCTTTACAGTAAAAAATTTTTAGAACTAGGCGGCTTTCCGGAAATTGTGAAATTATCTGATGACCTAAAAATTAAAAAACTCCAAGATTATTTTAACTCTATAATTTACAAAGATTTAATAGAACGGTATGACATTTCAAATCCTGCGATTTTAAAATTTTTCATTAAAAAAATATTTAATAATGTAACAAAACCTCTGTCGGTAAATAAAATTTATAACGAACTAAAATCTTTGGGATATAAAATCAGCAATAATGTTTTATACGAATATTTGGAGTATATTCAAGCAACTTTTACGGCTGTTTTGGTAAATAAGTTTAGTTATTCTCCTATAAAACAAGCTAAAAGCGAAAAAAAAGCATATACAATAGATTGTGGTTTTTTAACAGCAATTGATTACTCTTTTTCTGAAAATTACGGGAAACTTTTAGAAAATATGATTGCAACGGAAGTTTTAAAAGCAGAAAAAGAAATAATGTTTTTTAAAGAAAAAAAAGAATGTGATTTTATTATAAAAGATAAAAAAAAATTAACACCGATGCAAGTGTGTTATTCGACAGAAAATCAATCAACAAAAGAACGAGAGCTAAAAGGGCTTTATGAAGCCTGTAAATTTTTAAACATTAAAAAAGGGAAAATAATAACTTTTGAAGAAGAAAATACTTTAATATATAAAGATGTTGAAGTTGAGATAATTCCTGCTTATAAATTTATGATAAATTTAGAAACAAATTAAATATAAATGAAACTATCCTACTATTTCCGCCGCCCCTCCCCCGTTTTTCACAGCATAGAAGAGCAATTTTTTGCCGTGCAAAAAGAACTGCCCGAAGAAGTTGTATACAAAAATATTTTTGCAAAATATCACAGTAAAGGATTTTTTCGTCGCCTTTTTATTGTTTCACAATTAGCTGTTAATCAGGGAGAAATAAATCATATTACAGGAGATATTCATTTTATTGCTTTACTGCTTAACAAGAAAAAAACAATACTTACCGTGCATGATATCGGTTCGGTTCTGAAAGATAACGGATTAAAACAAAAAATTTTACGTTTTTTTTGGTTTACAATGCCTTTTGCACGTGTAAAATACATAACGGTAATTTCTGAATTTACAAAACAAGAAATTCTCGAAAATTTTAAAATAAATCCCGATAAAATTATTGTTATTCCGGATTGTGTTTCCTCAAAAATTACTTTTTCAGAAAAAGTTTTTAATGCCGAAAAACCAAATATTTTGCAAATAGGAACAAAACCAAATAAAAATCTCGAAAATTTAATTCCGGCACTGTCCGAAATCCATTGTAAATTAACAATTATCGGAAAATTATCCGAAAATCAAATTCAATTGCTTAAAAAATACCATATTGATTACAAAAGTTTTTTTAACCTTCCTTTTTTAGTGCTTATTAACGAATATAAAAAAGCAGACTTAGTTACATTTATTTCTGTTTATGAAGGTTTCGGAGTTCCGATTTTAGAAGCTCAGGCAAGCGGCAGACCCGTTATAACAAGCAATATTTCTCCGATGAAAGAGGTTGCCGGAAACGGTGCGTTACTCGTAAACCCTTATTCCGTTAACGAAATTAAATCAACTGTAAATCAGCTAATTAATAACACAGAATTAAGAAAAAACCTCATAAAAAACGGTTTGAAAAATGTTAAAAACTATTCGGCAAAATCTGTTACATTAAAATATTTTGAGCTTTATAAAACTATTACAAAAACAAACATCTCTCAATAAAAAAAGCAGAGAAAAACCCTGCCTTTAAACTTAAATAATTTCATGTTTATTGCTTTAGTCTGTACCAATACTGTGTTCTTCCTGCCCATCCCCAACTGTCGATAGATCCTCTTACTTCTAATTTATTCGGGTTTTTACGGTCTATCTCCATAGTACAATGATAAAATTTTCCGTTTCCGGGATCCATAATTTTTCCGCCTTCCAAACCGTCATCGCCGGCTTTCATTTTTAATAAAATTATCATTCCCACAACAGGTTTGTCTTTTAATGCACCTTTACATTTATCGCATTTTTTATCTTGCGGATCTAATAATAATTTCGTGATTTTTCCGTAATAAAACCCGTTTCTGGCTTTATAAATTTTCACATATGATTTTGCTTTTCCGGTTTCATCGTCTATAGTTTTCCACATACCCGTTATTTTGGAAGCTTGTGCCTGAACTTTATTTGCATAAAAACTTAAAGCAAAAAAAACAGCAATAATAATTAATACATTCTTTTTCATAATTCAAAATTTTATAAATTAACAGCTTAAAAGTAAAAAGATTTTTTAAAAATGCAATATTTTTTCAGCTTTTTTTCTGAAATTAAACTTATAATTCATAATTTTGAGCAAAAATCTTCAAATGACGGAAAATATTTTAGTTATAGGTGCTGCCGGTCAAATCGGTTCGGAATTAACAGTTGCTTTACGGAAAGTTTACGGAAATAATCAAGTTTTTGCTACAGATATTAAAGAAGTTCCGCAAGATATAAAAGACAGCGGTCCGTCAGCAATACTTGATGTTATGGATGATAAACGATTAATTCATTTTGTTATTCGCCATAAAATTACCCAAATTTATCATCTTGCGGCGGTTCTTTCGGGCAATGCCGAAAAACTTCCTTTACAGGCTTGGCATATCAATATGCAAAGTCTTTTAAATATTTTGGATTTAGCAAAAGTTGTAGAGGACGTACATCGCATCTTTTGGCCCAGTTCCATTGCTGTTTTCGGTCCGACCACTCCAAAACAAAACACTCCGCAATTAACTGTGGCAGAACCCTCTACTGTTTACGGAATAAGCAAACTCGCAGGAGAACGATGGTGTGAATATTTTAATAAACGCTACGACCTGGACATAAGAAGTATTCGGTATCCCGGGCTTATAAGCTATAAAACAGAAGCCGGCGGCGGTACCACAGATTATGCCGTTGAAATTTTTTATGAAGCTGTAAAATCCGGAAAATATGACTCTTTTTTGTCGGAAAATACTGCACTTCCGATGATGTTTATGCAGGATGCCGTTAATGCTACCGTAAAATTAATGCTGGCACCGAAAGAAAAAATAAGCGTAAAATCAAGTTATAATGTCGGCGGTATCAGTTTTACGCCGAAAGAACTTGCACAGGAAATAAAAACACATATTCCCGATTTTAAAATTACCTACAAACCCGATTTCAGACAACCGATTGCCGATTCGTGGCCTCAAAGTATTGATGATTCTCTCGCAAAAAAAGATTGGGGTTTAGAAACAAAGTTTGACATTAAAGCACTGACAGAAATTATGCTGAACGGAGTAAAAGAAAAATATCAGAAATAACAATATTATCAGATTTTTGAGTCTTTTATTTTGTTCTTCTTTTTGTTTGAGTTTAAGCTTGTTATGTTTTTTTTTAATAACAAATTTTTCCTCTGTTTTTTTTTAATATAAAGTTATTAACCGATTTATTTATTGATAACCAAATTTTTAACCGTTTTTATTAAAAACTGAACTTTTATTCGGTTGTAATTTAATATATTTTTGTTCTTGCCATTTTCAACCACAATTTTTATTTAAGTTACAATGCAAGTAAAAGATCAAATTACGGTTTACAACCCTGTCTCCCAAAAAAAAGGTTATACATACGAAGAAGTTTTTCCTTTCGCTTTAAAGTATTTTAAAGGAGATGAATTAGCTGCTCGTGTTTGGGCAAATAAATACGCACTTAAAGATTCTTTCGGAAATATATATGAGAAAACTCCGGATGAAATGCACCGAAGAATTGCAAAAGAAGTTGCTCGAATTGAAAAAAAATATCCGAACCCTTTAAGTGAAGATAAAATTTTTGAACTTATTCGTGATTTTAAATATATTGTTCCCGCAGGAAGCCCTATGTCAGGTATCGGAAATAAATTTCAAACAGTTTCTCTGTCAAATTGCTTTGTAATCGGCGATGATAATCCGGCAGATTCTTACGGCGGAATTTTAAAAATTGATCAGGAACAAGTTCAATTAATGAAACGCAGAGGCGGTGTCGGACACGATCTTTCTCACATACGT
The DNA here is from genome assembly GCA_024277895.1 of Bacteroidota bacterium. Classification (GTDB taxonomy): domain Bacteria; phylum Bacteroidota; class Bacteroidia; order Bacteroidales; family JAADGE01; genus JAADGE01. Next base: position 23,495 of record JAJRUH010000114.1, read on the forward strand.
CCGCAAGGCAGTCCTGTCAGCAACAGTGCATTAACATCTACCGGAGTTGTTCCGTTTATGGAACGTTATTCAAATTCAACTCGTGAGGTTGCACAAGACGGCAGAAGAGGGGCTTTAATGCTCTCTATTTCAATAAAACATCCGGATGCCGAACATTTTATTGATGCAAAATTAGAATCAGGAAAAATTACCGGTGCCAATATTTCTGTCAAAATTGATAATGACTTTATGAATGCCGTTATCGAAAATAAACCTTATCAGCAACAGTATCCGACAGATTCGGACAATCCTTCAATAAAAAAAATTATTAATCCGCGAAACCTCTGGAAAAAAATTATTAATAATGCTTGGAAATCGGCAGAACCCGGAATCCTTTTCTGGGACACCGTTATAAACGAATCTGTTGCCGACTGCTATGCCGAGGATGGTTTCAGAACAGTGTCAACAAATCCTTGCGGAGAAATTCCGCTTTGTCCTTACGACAGTTGCCGTTTATTAGCAATTAATTTATTTTCTTATGTGGAAAATCCGTTTACCGTAAATGCTGTTTTTAATTTTGAAAAATTTAAATCTCACGCGGCTTACGCTCAACGCATAATGGATGATATTGTTGATTTAGAACTCGAAAAAATCGACGGTATTATTAAAAAAATTGATTCTGACCCGGAAAAAGAAGAAATAAAACACACAGAAAGAAGCCTTTGGGAAAATATTAAAAACAAAGCTATTCTCGGAAGACGAACCGGTGTGGGAATTACAGCAGAAGGCGATATGCTGGCAGCATTAAATCTGCAATACGGCAGTGATATTGCAACAGATTTTTCCGTTTCCGTTCATAAAACATTAGCATTGGAGGCTTACCGTTCCTCTGTTGAAATGGCAAAAGAAAGAGGTGCTTTTAAACTTTATAATTCCGAAAAAGAAAAAAACAATCCGTTTATTAACAGAATAAAAGATGCCGACCCCAAGTTATATGAGGAAATTCAAAAACACGGCAGACGAAATATTTCTTTATTGACTATTGCTCCTACCGGATCTACAAGTATCTTAACTAAAACAACTTCCGGAATTGAACCGATATTTTTACCCTTCTATAAGAGACGACGAAAAGTTAATCCTAATGATAAAAATGTTAAAGTAAACTTTGTTGACGAAACCGGAGATACCTGGGAAGAATATAATGTGTTTCATCATAATTTTTTAAAATGGATGGAGGTAAACGGCATAAACCCCGAGCTTGCAAAAACATATGACAATGAACAAATTCAGGAACTTGTAAAAAAATCGCCTTATTATAAATCAACCTCAAATGATGTTGACTGGGTGAAAAAAGTTCAACTTCAGGGAAAGGTTCAAAAATGGGTAGATCATTCCATAAGTGTTACGGTTAATTTGCCCAAAAAAGTTCCCGTTGATATGGTGGGAGATGTTTATACCGAAGCTTGGAAAAGCGGATGCAAAGGTGTAACGGTTTATCGCGACGGTTCTCGCGACGGTGTGTTAATTTCGGCAGACGATAAGAAAAAAGAAACACCGGAAACCCAAAAGAATCATGAAAAACGCCCCTCTGTTTTAAACGCAGATATTGTTCGTTTCAATAATAATGATGAAGAATGGATTGCGTTTATCGGTTTGAAAGACGGTAAACCTTATGAAATTTTCTCGGGAAGAACGGAAGAAGATGCTTTGCCTATTCCGAAATCGGTTACAAAAGGGAAAATTGTTAAACAACGTTTTCCTGACGGACATAAGCGTTATGATTTTAAATACACTAATAAATTCGGCTTTAACATAACCATAGAAGGATTGTCCTACAAATTTAATCCGGAATTTTGGAATTATGCGAAATTAATTTCCGGTGTTTTACGACACGGAATGCCGGTTGAACATGCCGTTAATTTAATATCGTCTCTTCATTTTGAAACGGATACTATCAATACGTGGAAAAAAGGTATTGAACGAGCCTTAAAGCACTATATTCCGGACGGGACAAAAGTAAAAAAAGGAACTGTATGCCCGGAATGCAGTGCCGATGCTTTAGTTTATGAAGAAGGGTGTTTAAAATGTACTTCCTGCGGATATTCTAAATGCGGTTAATCGTACAATATTAAAAAAGCCGGAACTAAATATTCCGGCTTTTTTATCAATAATTTATTACTTTAATGTTTTATTACCTTTATTATTTTTCCTTCTTCATAAATTGCCGTTTGTATTAATTTTCCGGTCTTATCAAAAAAATACTGTTTCCCGTCTATTAAATAACCGTTTTTGAAAAGTCCTTCTTTTTCTTTCTGTTTAAATTTATTATAAAAAATATGTTGCCCGTCTCCTTCAAATATTTCGAGACTGTCGGGTTCTGAAAAATGTTCTTTAATTGTATCCTGTATCGTATCCGATTTTCCGGTCTCAGATATAAATTTTTCTTTTATTTCATATATTGTTATTGAATCTTTCCCGGTTTTTCCGTCTTTAAATATTTTTTCGGAACGCAGCGAACCGTCGGGATAATATTCTCTGATAACACCGTTTTCCTTTCCGTCAATCCACTTTCCTTCAATTTTTATATGTCCGTTTTCGTAATAATATTTTTGATATCCCGAACGCGTGCCGAATTCATTATAATTCCACACATAGGACAACTTTCCGTTTTGATAATATGCTTTATATTTATTTACCCATTTATCTTTGAGCCAAACACCTTCTTCCGCCGTATTGCCGTTTTCAAATAAAATTTTTGCTTTACCGTATTTTTCTCCGTATTTATATGTAATTTCTGATTTTAATTTCCCGGACGGATACCATGCCTTCCAAACACCTTCTTTTTTCCCGTCAATATAATTACCTGCCTGTACTTTTTCCTCACTGAAAGGTTTGTGTTCTATCCAATAGCCTTGCTTAAAACTATGCTTATCAATTACATTAACGGTATCTCCTTTAAAAACTTCAAAACTTTGAGCATTCAAAAAATTAAATGTTGTTAAAATAAGCAATCCGATTGTTAGTATTTTTTTCAAATCTCAATGTTTTATTTTCCTATACGAAAAAATAATGCCGGAGGTTTCCGGTTTAAGAATATATTTTACCGAAAACGTGTGCAGAAAGAATAATCGTATTTATAAAATAGGCTATGGTTTAGGTATTCTGTGAATTATTGTTTATTTTTACAAAAAAAACCTGATATGGATATAGCTATATTAAAATCACAATTTACAGATTTGGATATTTAC
>JAJRUH010000115.1 GCA_024277895.1 Bacteroidota bacterium
ATACCAAAAAGTGTTTTGAATATTTTCGGGCGGTCGGTTGTCGTAATCAAATGCAAAACTGACTTTGTATCCGATAAACCTGCTGATTTTAAAATTTATACCTGCTTCACTTGAAATTCTGTAATCGGAAAAGTTTGAAAATGCCGGCTGAAAATATAAAATATGATTAAATGAAACAAAATCATTAATGTTAAAATGTAAATTTGTGTATGAATCAACACGCATTAAATTTGTTTCGGTGTGCAAACTGTCCGACAAAACTTCTTGTTCGAACATAGCAAGGGGCGCAAAATAAAATGAAAAATTCTTTTTGCGAAAAACTGCAATTCGCGGACCGCCTCCGGCAAGAATTCTTTTTGTAAGAAGTTTTTGTTCGTTGTATTGATATTGTCCGAATGCTTCAAGTGTAAGAAAGCTGCTGTCTTTTATCGTATAATTATAGCGTAAATGCTGAAATCCGTTATTAATAAAAGAACCTTTGTCAATATTTAATAATTTAATATTATTCAGAAAAATTACGGTGTGTGCTTTGTAAGAATATTGAATATCGGCAGAGTTTATCAATTCAATAATTCTTTTTCCGTTTTCTTTAATGTTAAAATTCATTCCTAATGTTGCCTGAAACCCTTTTGAGTTTTTCCTTTTTTTCTCTATATTAACAATTTGAGAGTAAGAATTTACGGAAATAATAATTAAAAAAACAATCGGCAAAATTCTCTTTATCATTTGTTGTATATTTACTCAATACTTTCAATCGGATAATAGACCTTATCTTTTATTACCCACGATTGCGGAAAGGTTTTATCTATTTGTGTTTTAAAAAATAAAGCTTCTGCTTTTGTCCTGAAATCACCTGCTCTGACCTTGAAAAAAGGGGAGTCGTAAATAATATACGCACCGTTTTTATTACCGTAGCGGATTAAGAATTTTCTTTTGGCATTTTGTGCCTGTGTCATTGCATTTTGTCCGGAACCGAAATAAATTTGTACTCGCCAACCGTCAAATTTATTATTATTAACTTCGATATGGCGTTTAATGATTTGTCGAAGACGAGGATCTTGTGTAATTGTTATTGTCCCGTTACCGATTCTGTTGTTACCCGAAACGATACCGGAATCATCTAATTCAAAAGTCTCGGTTTGAGCAAAACTGCTTAAAATCAGACTAAACAAAAATAATATTGTAAGTAATGGTTTCATATAATCTTTTAATCTTGCCAAAAATAACAATTAATTATTAATGTAAAAACGTTCAAGTTTATAATTCCGGTATTTAAAATTTTTTATATGTTTAGCTTTTAGCATATTTGCACTTTCATTATAATAAAAAAATATGTCAAGCATTGCAGAATTAGGCGAATTCGGATTAATAAAAAGATTCAGTAACGATATTAAAATAATAAATTCATCTACTGTTAAAGGTATCGGAGATGATGCTGCAGTCCTTGATTATAAGGATAAACAGATTATTGTTACAACAGATATTTTGGCAGAAGGCATTCATTTTGATTTAGCTTATACACCGTTGAAACATCTTGGGTATAAGGCTGTTGTTGTCAATCTTTCGGATGTTTATGCTATGAATGCGATTCCTAAACAAATTACGGTTACAATTGCAATTTCAAATCGCTTTACTTTAGAAGCCGTTGATGAATTATACAAAGGTATAAAATTAGCTTGTGAAACATACGAAGTTGATATTGTCGGCGGTGATACAAGTTCTTCATATACCGGGCTGATTATCAGTATTACAGCAATAGGAGAAGCAGAAAAAAATAAAATTGTTTACAGAAACGGGGCAAAACCCAATGATTTAATTTGTGTCTCGGGTGATTTAGGCGGTGCTTATGCCGGACTTAAAATATTGCAAAGAGAACAGGAAGTTTTCAAAGCAAATCCTGATGTTCAACCGGAATTAAAGGGCTATGATTATATTTTGGAACGACAATTAAAACCGGAAGCAAGAGCCGATGTAATAAGAATGTTTGACGAAATGAATATTCTGCCCACATCAATGATAGATATTTCTGACGGTTTATCTTCTGAGATTTTGCATATAAGCGAAGAATCGAAATGCGGAAGCCGGCTTTATGACGAAAAAATACCGCTTGCTGACGAGACTAAGAAGTTTGCAGAAGAAACCCTGATAGTACCGACTACTTTTGCAATGAACGGCGGCGAGGATTACGAGTTGTTGTTTACTGTTTCGCAAGACGATTTTGATAAAGTAAAAAATAATCCTCTCATCAGTATTATTGGTCATATTACCGAACAATCAAAAGGAAATTTTTTGATAATGTCTGACGGAAGCGAAGTTGAATTAAAAGCTCAAGGTTGGAGTCATAATAAATAATTTGATAATTGTTTAACTAAAACACTCATCCTTTAATACTGCGCATTAATTTAGTGGCAAATACAAAATCATTTAATTCTGTGTTATCACTTGTTAAAATTTCTTTGTTATTTCCTGTCCACCATTTTTGTCCGTGATAAATAAAAGCAATATTATCACCAATCTCAACAACAGAATTCATATCATGGGTATTAATAACTGTAACCGTATTGAAATCTATTGTTAATTCTTTAATTAAATTGTCAATAACAATAGCGGTTTTAGGGTCAAGTCCGGAATTCGGTTCATCAAAAAATAAATATTTCGGATTTAATACAATGGCTCTGGCAATAGCAACTCGTTTTTGCATGCCGCCGCTTATTTCGGAAGGATATGAATCATTAACCTGATGCAGATTTACTCTGTCGAGACAAAAATCTACACGCTCGGTCATTTCTTTTTTTGTCATTTTCGAAAACATTCGCAACGGGAAAATGACATTTTCATAAACAGAGTATGAATCAAACAAAGCTCCGCCTTGAAAAACCATTCCGATTTCCTTTCGTATTTTTTGTTTTTCTTTGTGATTCATTGCAGAATAAACTTCATTTCCCAGAATAATTTCACCTTTATCTATTTTATGAATCCCTACAACTGATTTTAACAAAACTGTTTTTCCCGAACCGCTTTGACCGATAATTAAATTTGTTTTTCCTTGTTCGAATGTCAGGGAAATATCTTTTAATATTTGTTCATCACCAAACGATTTTGATATGTTTTTAACTTCTATCAAGATAATAAAATTTGAGTGATAATAACATTAAAAAACAGTATCAAAATGCTGGAATAAACCACAGCTTTAGTGCTGGCTTTACCGACTTCCAAAGCACCGCCTTTGATGAAATATGCCTGATAAGCAGGTATTGTTGCTGTTATAAATGCAAAAATTACCATTTTAATTAATGAATAGCTGATATAAAACGGAATAAAATAATAATGCAATCCGTACACAAAGTCATCAACCGGAATAGCATTCGTAAAATAAACAGCCAGATAACCTCCGAAGATACCTATAAACATACTAAAAAGCGTTAATAAAGGATAACTGAAAACAGCTGCAATTATTTTAGGTAATACTAAATAACTTTCAGAATTTACACCCATCATATCAAGAGCTTCAATTTGTTCTCTTATTTTCATTGTGCCTATTTCGGAAGCAATATTTGCACCCACTTTTCCGGCAAGGATTAATGCAACAATTGTAGAAGAAAATTCTAAAAACATCGAATCTCTGGTGCCTAATCCGACAAGATATAAAGGAACAAAAGAGACTTCAATATTATAAGCTGTTTGTAAAGTTATAACAGCACCCATAAAAACAGAAACAATAAAAACTATAGTAATTGAATTAATTCCGAGTTTTTCTATTTCAAAAAAAATATTTTGGAAAAAAATTTTACGTTTTTGCGGTCGTTTAAAAACTTTTTTGAGAAAGAGTAAATATTTTCCTATATGATAAAAGAATTCCATAATATTAACCTTTCGGATTACTTACAAAGTAAAGAAATATTTTTAATATAAATGTTTTGTTGTGCAAAAATACAATAATTGCTTTTCTTTTTCAATTTATCTCGCGTTATTCATACGATTAGTATTGTATATATTTGAGATGTCAAAGCCCGATTATATTTCTTTATTGAATCAGACGTTTAGTTGATATTGAAAAAACAGCAATGTATTCGCACATAACACTCAGTACTTCACAGATATTTCTGTGTGAATTTATGTTTTCTGTGTGAAATTTAATATAGGAATTGATATTAATGTCAGTATTAGTTAAGTACCTGATTCAGTTTCTTTATATTTCAAAAATTTTACAACGAAGCAAAGTATAAAGGTAATCACAAAAGACTTTATAAATTATTTATCTGTTCTCATTGTTTTGTATTATGTAATTAACTCAAAAACCAAACTTTAACGCTAATCTCAAATTGAAGAAGCGAATAATGCAATATAATAAAACGGAAATGTATATCTTTACATCGAAATTGAAAAATTTATTTGTGAATACTGAAAAATCAGAAAAAATATCCGGCTTTTTTGCAGATGAAAATCGTTCGGCTTTTAAACCCTCTGATTACACAAAATACGGTTACGTTTTTTTGCTTTTGGGTTTGCTTGTTGTTTATCTTTCATGGTTCGGTTATATCGGAAGTTATATACTGCTCGGCATAGCTTTTATTGTAGTAGGTATTTTTTTAATACGAAGAAAACTTAACGACTTGTTTTCTTTCGGTGACAGGGAAATGCAGGATGACGAAGAAATGATTGCCTTATTTTTTAAAGATGTTAATGACTTTGTTTTGAAAAAAGCATTCCAAATTTCAGGAATTGATAACGGAAATACTGATGCAAACATATTTAAATTTTATTTTCCGATTTATGAAAAATATTTCGGGACGGAGTTTGAAACTATTGTGAAAAAACAGCTTGATGACGAAACATTTATGTATGCTGTGTGGAAAGTTCATATTTTTATTGCAACACAAAATTTTTTGAATTATTATTCCTGCATATATAACTGGATTGATAATGAGTGCAATAATGAAGTGTCGAATGAGTTTTTTTATTCAGATATTGCAAGCATAAAAAATGAATTTACAGAAAAAGAAATTTCAGATACTGATGATGTAATGTCGGAAAAAGTGAAGACATTTATTGTTTCTAATATTTCCGGTGATAAAATTGAGTTTGAATTTGAAAATTCGTTATTGAAATTACCGATCAGCTTTGAAAATGACATCGAAAGCTTTGTCAGAGAAATGCGTTTATTAATCAGAAAAAAACGATTCCCCGAAGAAGAAAATTATACCGGTAATAATGTTGATTTTGAAATTGAAGATACAAGAAAAAAAGACAGGAAAGAATGACTGATAAAAATGAAATAAAAGAGAAAATAATTATTGAAATTGAAATAACTGAGAAACGTATTTCGGAATATAAAGAACTTACCAAACCAATCGCTCCGGATTGTGCCGTCGGCAGGGTCTCTCGTATGGATGCAATTAATAATAACAGTATTAATCAGGCGGCGTTACGAAAAAACGAAGAGAAACTGAAAAACTTAAACTATGTGTTATCAAAAATAAATGATGATGATTTCGGATTATGTGCAAAATGCAAACAAGAAATACCGTTTCAGCGCTTACTTATCATTCCTCAAAGTCGTTTTTGCGTCAACTGTTCACAATAATATTTTTTATATATCTCGGTTAATATATTCTGAATAGTCTTTAATGTTCGGTTTGTAATCGTTTTGTAATAAGGGAGATGCAATAATGTAATCTGCTGTTGAACGATTATTTGCCGTAGGGATATTATAAAGAACAGCAATACGTAACAGCGCTTTTACATCAACATCATGCGGTTGCGGTTGCATCGGATCCCACAAAAATATAAATAAATCAATTTTACCTTCGGAGATTAATGCACCCATTTGCTGATCACCTCCGAGCGGACCGGATTTTAATCGAACAACTTTCGGTGCATTTTTGCTGTGTTCTTTGCATTTTTCAGAAAGTGCATCTTCAACTAATTTGCCGGTTGTTCCTGTGCAATATATTTTATGTTTTGAAAGTTCTGCCCAATTAAAATTGACCCATTCAATTAAATCTGCTTTTCTGTTATCGTGAGCAACAAGTGCAATTGTTTTCATAAAATGATTTATTTGTTGAAATGCAAAATTAGAAATTATTGAAAAATAAAAATAAAAGAGGTATTAATATTTTGTTAAATACCTCTTGCTGTATATTATTTGGCAGATGTTATTTAAAATCCGAACATTAAATCAAACATAGGATATAATCTGCCTTCTTTTCCGAAAGGAAATTCTCCGTAGCTGTATATTGCACCAAGTTTTACGGCAAATTTATCGGATTTTTGCCAACTTATGTTTAATTGATTTTCAGTTATTATTCCGGCATCAACTTGTGTTAAGAAAAAAGTATTTAACTTATATTCATATACAAACTTTTTATAGATATTTCCGGTTACATCAATACCTGCATGCGGCGTAAATGTATTATTTAAGGAATATGTTCTCGGATAAACAATAGGCCATTCAATATATGTAAAGTCAGAATTTCCGGCACTAAGACACAAATCAATTCCTGCACTTAAGGTAAAAGTTTGTCCGAATTTGTCAATGCTGATTAATGCCGAATTATTTAGCTTAAATAATTGCGAAATGGTACTTGTTGCCGGTAATATTCCGCCTGCTCCGTTTCGCGAAAGCATTTTCAGTAATAATGTAGGATAAGTAAGTGTATGAATGCTTGCAAAACGATAATTATCAGTTACTTTCCATTGTTTTTTATAAGTAACGTTAGGAATTACAAAAAATAAAAGAGGATGGACAGACAACTCACTTGAATTTTTTAATCCTATTTTAAAAGGTGCAAAAACACCGATTTCTTTTCGTCCTTGTTCTAAAACATCGGCAGAACCGTTTGACCAGCTGTAAGTTTGTGCGTAACTTGTATTAATTGCA
>JAJRUH010000116.1 GCA_024277895.1 Bacteroidota bacterium
CAAATCAAAATATGGTGTTGTAGCATTTGAGCATAACAACCCTATTTATCAACATATAATTCAAAATACTATTCACAAATACACAGGAACTCCATTTTTCCAAGCAACAAATTTTAATTACTTTTCAACAAATATATACAGGCAAAACCCATTTTCAATTTATTTTTATTAATTATGAAAAATAAAAAAGTATTATTCTTTTTTTTAATTTATATTACAATAGGATGTAATATTCCTCACAGTGTAACTAATTCTTTATCCGGATGTTATGACATGAAACTTAATAACATTGATAGCTTGATTAAAAATTACGGATATTATTATGGCTTTTTTTCGGATGAAAGAGGTGGGTTTAGTTTAATGTTGTATAAAGACGGAGTTTGTGTTATAAACATGGCTATTCATTCAAATAAAATCGGATATAAGATATTAAAAGAGCTTAATGCATACGGGCATACTATAAAACGATATTATCCGGATAGTATAAAAAACGGAAAAGATTTATATAAAAAGCAACCAACTCCGACGTGGGGTTTGTATAAAATAAATAAAGACATAATTACTACTGAACTTATTTCTTATTCTACATTAAGTCATTCCGGCATAATTAAAATGCAATTTCAAATTATTAACGATTCTACTTTAAAAAGAATAAACTCGAAATATGCTGATTTAGAATATTTAAGATTTATTCCTTTAATAAATAAGCCGGACTCTTTATGCTGGCTAAAAGAAAAAAGATGGTTTTGGTGTGATAAGCAAAAATATAAGGAATATAAAAAATGGTTAAGAGAACAAAAACAAAACAAGAAGTAAATCCTGCCGGTATCCTGCTCCGCAAAATTTACATCTTCGTCGTTTAAACTTATTCATCGGATGACTTTGAGTCATCCGATGAATACAACCTGTTTAAATACACGGCATTAACTTTTATTTCCGGCAAAAAATAACTACATTTGCATAAGCAAAAGCAAATAAGTTGCAAACATATCATACAAACATAACCGAATACTGCTTCCTGCCCGGCGGTGCAATATACAAAACAACAAACGGCACGGGCGAACTGTTGTTTACCTACACCGACCACATCGGCTCAATAACACACATAACCGACAACGAAGGTAACCTACTTGCCGAGCAAAGTTTTGACGCTTGGGGCAGAGCAAGAAACCCCGAAACTTTGGAATACGAAACAATAATAAATAATCAATATTCAATTGTCAATTCAAGAGGCTACACAGGACACGAAATGCTCCCGCAATTCGGCATAATAAATATGATCGGTCGCCTTTACGACCCCGTTCTCGGCAGAATGTTAAGCCCCGACAACTACATCCAAATGCCCGACTACACCCAAAACTTTAACAGGTATTCCTATGTTTTGAATAATCCTTTAAAGTATACAGATCCGAGTGGTGAGAAATGGTGGCATTGGATAATTGCAGATATTTTAACAGGAGGAGCAATTTCAAGATTCGCGGTTTCAACAGCTCTTACTTTTGGTCCGCAAGGCTCTGATATTCTTTATGAAGCACAAAAATATATATCTCCTGTTGCCGTAAAATTAGATTATCATTTAGGAAATAAAAAGGGTTGGGTATTGATATATCTGTCGGAAAAAATAAGACATCTTTATTCGCAAACAGAGAACATTACGGTGCGACATATTATTGGAAAAATTACGGTAATCAAAAAGGATGGGAAACCCGAAAAGGTGCTGAAATTACATTCTTTGGCTTTATTACATATTCAGGCACAACATTTTCGGGAAACAGTTTCAGAGATCAAACTACAAACATCATTTCAATAGGCCCTCCGGGAGGAAGGATAAGTTATGAAAATGATTTTATGTTTCATTTTGCAGATAAATTTTATTTGCCGGATAATATACCTCGGGCTGATTGTGGTGATGCATACAGAACCACAGGAGTTAAATTTGAGTTTGGAATAGTTAAAGCAGGTTTAAATATGTTTACAGGTGATCCGGGTTTCGAATATGGAAATGAAGATGTTCGAAGAGATTATCGTAAAATAAACGGACATGATACATATGTCTCTCATGGAAAGTTCAATCCTGATGAATACAGAGCAGGTGTTTTATACATTCAATTCGGACAAGTTCGTTTAGGACGAAATTCTGAAAAAATAAGAAAAATTTTTCAAAATAAATTTGCTCACGATATGATAACACACGGTAAAGCAAAGTGGTTCAGGGTTTTGGATATAGACCCGAAATGGTATTTTTATTTCGGCAGCGGTACGGGAAATACTACATGGTAACAAATTAATATTAAACAATATGAAAACGAAATCTTTTTTTACAATTATAATTATTCTTACCTTTTTTTCTTGTAAGTTATTTGAAACGGAATATGATGAGTTTACATTAAAAAAACAAAATTATACAGGAAATGAATTGAGAATTGACGGTTATTATTACAGAGAATTTGAAAGTGATTGTCAAAGTCTTAAAATATATTTTTTATATAGAAACGGTATAATTCTTAGAGGAGGAAACCCATGTATAGATGAAATTGGAATAAGAGAAAATGAATTTTCAAACGGAGAATGGAGTAAATATGTTGAAGAGGACGAAATATCATGGGGAGTATTTGTAATAGAAAATGATACTATAAAATTTGAAAGATATAATCCGCCTTCCGGTCCCGGTTATTTACATTCTTTAGTAAGAGAAGGCCCGATAATAAATGATACAACTTTTCGCATTATCAGACTTTATTGGTTTAAAGACGGAGAAAAAATAATAACCGAAACCGATGATTTATACCATTTCAAAAAGTTCGCTCCTAAACCCGACAGTACTAATAATTTTATAAACTAATTATACCCTGCTCCGCAAAATTTGCATCTCCGTCGTTTGAACCTATTCATCGGATGACTTTGAGTCATCCGATGAATACAACCTGTTTAAATGCACGGCATTAACTTTTATTTCCGGCAAAAAATAACTATATTTGCATAAGCAAAAGCAAATAAGTTGCAAATATATCATACAAACATAACCCAATACTGCTTCCTGCCCGGCGGTGCAATATACAAAACAACAAACCTGCCTTCGTCCGGAGGACAAGGCAGCGTTTCACCGGAAATGCTCTTCACATACACCGACCACCTCGGTTCAATAACACACATAACCGACAACGAAGGCAGCCTACTTGCCGAACAAAGTTTTGACGCTTGGGGCAGAGCAAGAAACCCCGAAACTTGGGAATACGAAACAATAATAAATAATCAATATTCAATTGTCAATTCAAGGGGCTACACAGGACACGAAATGTTACCGGAGTTTGGTTTAATAAATATGAACGGTCGCCTTTACGACCCCGTTCTCGGTCGCATGCTCTCCCCCGACAACTACATCCAAATGCCCGACTACACCCAAAACTTTAACAGGTATTCCTATGTTTTGAATAATCCGCTTAAATATACTGACCCGGACGGGGAATGGGTGCATTTGGTTGTAGGTGGTTTAATAGGTGCTTATACAGGCTTTATAGCCGGATGGCATGCCGGAGCAACAGGTTGGAAACTTGCAGGTTATATTGGCGTAGGAGCAGTTGCAGGCACATTAAGTGCAGGAATTGGTGCAGGTGTTGGCTCTGTGTTAGGCGGAGGGACATTTGCAGGAGGCTTTCTCGGAACTTCTGCAGCAGCAGTTGCACAGACAAGTTTTATAAACGGTTCTATAATAGGAGCATCAAGCGGCTTTACAAATGGCTTTATAACAGGTATGGGAACCGGCTTATTAGAAGGTCAAACATTCGGACAATCATTAAAACAAGGATCAATATACGGCGGTATCGGTGCAGGAACAGGAGGCTTATTAGGAGGTATTAGTGGAGGTATTAATGCTGTTAGGGATGGTAGGAATTTTTGGCACGGAGGGAGAATAGAGGTTGATATTACAAATACTCAAATAATAAAAGTAACACAAAACGGACTGAATGATTGTAGTTATGCAACAGCTGAAAGTAATGATGCGTTTCTTGGAGGGAAAAAAACACAAGCATACTTTAAAAGGAATAACCCAGGTGCAGGTGGTAAAGTCAACGGAAATGGATTAGAAGATTTTGAAATTTATCAGATGTATAAAAAGGAAGGATATAGGGTTATGTCATTGCCAACTGACAATCCGGAAAGTTACATTGCAGGTCAAATGAAACAGAAAGCGATATCTTTATCTTATAATACTAATACAACTATCAATGGACAAAGATATGCTCATAATGTTGCAGTCCAAAGGGTTAAATTATATGACAACGGTAAATTTGTAATTCGTATTATGGATCCGGCAACAGGATCATTCAGAAGATTAACAAAAACTCAATATAATAGCATCAGATTAATCCTTTCAATATGGTAAATATAATATTAATACGGAACATTAAAATATTTTCTATTTTGTTAATTTTACTTATTTTATTTGGTAATTTGTGTAACTCTCAACCAAATTATTTTTCAAACCTTAAAAATAATCCTAAATCTATTATAATTAAAAAAATATTTAAAAGGACTATATATACTGATATTTATAATTTTGAAAAAGATAAATTAATTAAAAGAATATCAAAAAGAAATTTTATAAAAAGAGAAATAATTAAATATCAATATGATTTTCATGGAAACTTATTTAGCGAAATATCAATAAATCCAAGAAGAAAAAAAGACACTATATTTGTGTCTGATAATAAATATTTTTTTAATAATAAAGGACAAATAAAAAAAATTATATTCAAATTTAATGATAAAATTACAAGAATAAAAGATAGTATTATTTATGATGATAGAGCAAATATTATTAGTTATCTAATGTTAAAACCTAAAACAGTATTTCTACCTAATACAACATATACGCTTTACTATCATATTACATATAATGAAAAAGGTTTAATAAAGTCCTTTAATATTAAAGATGATGCCGGTTTTTTAAAGAGACAATATTTTTATAACAGATTTGGTGATGTTATTAAAATTATTATATCTCAACAAATTTCACTTGATGCTCCTAAAATTGAAGATAAGATTATAAAATACAATTATAAATACGATAAGTTTGGGAATTGGATTAAAAGATATGCACAAATAAATGGCAAATACAAATTGGACGAAAAACGCAAAATAAAATACAAGTAATATACAGATACCATCTGACGATGCTCGTTTGTGACGAGTGTCGCACTATAACAATATAATTGCATTTTATTAGACACTATCCCCTGCCCAGTTCAGCGTAGGAATAAAATAAAAAGACAAAACCGTTCTGCATAGCATTAACTTTTCTTGTAACACAGTTAAAACCGGAAACAACAGCTTTTATTTCCGGCAAAAAATAACTATTATTGCATAAGCAAAAGCAAATAAGTTGCAAACATATCATACAAACATAACACAATACTGCTTCCTGCCCGGCGGTGCAATATACAAAACAACAAACGGCACGGGCGAACTGTTGTTTACATACACCGACCACCTCGGTTCAATAACACACATAACCGACAACGAAGGCA
>JAJRUH010000117.1 GCA_024277895.1 Bacteroidota bacterium
CATTTAAAGAAGGACAAGAAGTTTGGGCAGAATCAAGAAGAGTTGATTTTCCTCAAGTTCCTGTCAATGCCTTGAGTCCGTATACCGGCCATACAAGACAAGGATTTAGATATCCTTATCCGACAGATGAATCTAATCTTAACAGTGCAAATTTAAGCAAGGTTACAGGTGGAATTGTTGATGAATTTTGGGGTAAGCAAATGTGGTGGGATATCCGTACAGGTGTCCAGTAACAATAAAAAAAGCTGCTTAAAAAGCAGCTTTTTTTTTGATGTTTAGTCCTGTGACAGTATTATATAAAAATAATGGTATAAAAAATAAAATAAAAACTCATAAAACCTAAAAGAAGATTATATGCAGCTAAGAATTTAATAATAGATTGATTACAACATAAAGATTTTTCTTTCGGTTATTCTGCCGTATCTTCAAAGTATAGTTTGTTTAGTTTTTAGAAAGCTGATAAAAGTATGTTTATCTCAAAAAAAGCAAATAGCATAATATTTTTATTGTCTGTTTAACTCTAATTTTAAAATGGTTTATTAAAAAAATACTTCTGAAAATATTAAATATTAAATAAAATATTACATTTGCGAGAATAAAAAATATTTTTTGGATGTTAAAATAAAAATTATTTCTCTGATAATTCGTTTTATATTATATTTTTTGGTTGTTACTTTCTGCGAATTATCTTGTAATACTATAAAGGAAACTACTAAAAGAAATAAATCTGAAATTCTTAATTATAAAGATGTTGCTTTTAAGAAATACGGTAATGATACAACTTTTACATTCAGTCCCGGTCGAAAGTATGTATTATGTCAAAAAAAAATAAATAAAGACAATTTAAATCCTAATGTATTATCAGAATTTTTTGTTTATGATTTAAAAAGAAATAAAATTATTTATGAAGATAAAATTTCAAATTCAATAATTACGTGGTTCTCCGGTACTGAATTAAAAATCTCGGTACAAAAAGGTATTATTTACTCACCTGCAGATAACGGCAAAATAATCTATATTTATAACTTGAAGACGCACAAAAAAAATATTTTTCAGAAAAAAATCATAATTAACAAATAATAGAAATATGAAAAGAAAAATTTTACTTTCAGGAACTTTAACATTGGTAATTATTCTTGGTGTATTTATTAGTCAAAAAGGGATATATCGAAATATTCTTAATTCAGCACAAAATGTAAAAAATAAATCGTTTAAGGTGATTGATACAAAGGAAGCTGATAAACCGGATATGTTTACACAATATTTCAAAAATATTACTACGAGAATCGGTGAAAAAGAATCACATTATAAGATTAATTATAAAACAATTGAATTAAAAAAAGCTTTAAAAAGATACAAGTCTTTGAAACTGAATAAAGTTTCATTGCCTTGGGTTCAAAGAGGCCCTGCTAATATCGGCGGCAGAACACGGGCTGTTGTTGTAGATCCTGATGATACAAATCATAATACTTGGTATGCAGGGGCTGCTTCCGGAGGTATCTGGAAAACAACAGATGCCGGAAGTCATTGGACTAATTTGTCTGATGATTTCACAAATCTGTCTGTAAATGCCTTAGTAATGGCAAAATCAAATACAAATATTTTATATGCAGGAACAGGAGAAAGTTTTCCCGGCGGAACATATTTAAAAGGTAACGGAATATGGAAAACTATAGACAAAGGTGTTACTTGGGTTCAATTAAGCTCAACTGCTGCTGACGATAATTTCTCATATATTAACCGTATTATTGTAAGTCCCGATGATGCAAATATTGTTATTGCAGCTACTGAAACAGGATTATTTAAATCTGCGAATGGTGGTACATCCTGGAATAAGGTATATGAAAGTAATTTCGGAGTTGAGGATTTAACTGCAGATCCGACGGATTTTAATATATTATTTGCCGGAGATCATTCAAAGGGAATTATTCGCTCGGCAGATGCCGGTGATACTTGGTCATATTCTTCCGACGGAATAGGAAAAGGAACCAGATTTGAAGTTACTGTTTCAAATGTTAATCATAACAATGTGTTTGCAAGTGTAAATGTGTCAGATACAGTATCTAATGTTTATTTTTCAGATAACAGCGGATTAAGTTGGAAGAAATTTAATGATTTACAAAATTTTCTCGGAGGACAAGGAGATTATGACAACATTGCAAGGGCACATCCTTATAATGCATATGAAGTATTTGTCGGCGGTGTTGATATCTGGAAAGTGAAATTTAACGGAAGCGAAACAACTTCAAATCCTGAGATTCTTAAGGCTTATACTGATAGTACATCTTTTTTATCATTTATTAATTTCGGCGGTGATTTTTTGAACGGAGGTTTAAGTTCTGATGAAGGTACAAATCTTGTCGCTTCTGACTGGACTTCGGTTGAGATACGTTTCGGACCGGGATTAACTCAAAAAGCACATAGATTTACCGTCCCTAATGGTTCAACTTCAGGTGTTCCTGCTGAGAACTATACATATCAGGATTATGTTAATGTTCCGTTTCAAGTTTGGGATGTTACACATAATACCCAATTAATGGTTTCTTTCAGAGATCAGGAAAATGACGGTGAATTTAATTTATATGAAAGAACCGGTGATGCTTACGGTATGTTAGGCAGAGAATATATTTTTGTGAATGCCGTTCCTTATAATGCAACTGTTCCGGATCCTAATATTACTGTTAGCGGTGGTCATTTATATAAAAATTTATATATGATTTGGCCGACTTTAACCGAAGGTGAAACTTGGACTCCTGCAAACCTTCCTGTGTCAAAAATTTCTGTTGTTTACGGTTCTTTAACATTAAAATCAGGAGTTAAGACCAGTATTGCAGATTCTTACGGAAATTGGAGCGGTCCTAACGGATATAATCAAAGTGTCGGTTTCGGTACAACATCTATTCCCGGTTTACATCCTGACCATCATGAAATAGTCTTTATTCCTACAGGAAGCCCTAACTTTACGATGATTGATGCAAATGACGGCGGAATTGGGGTATCTTATGATAACGGAACTACTTTAGATCAAATTCCGACGAATTATATTACAACTCAATACTATGGTGTTGCCAAAAATCCAACCCAAAATGAATATATAGGAGGCATGCAGGATAATGGTACTTGGCAATCTCCTGCAGGAGAAGATGCTTCAAGCAGCAGTAATTATTTTTTCAGAATCGGAGGGGATGGTTTTGAATGTTTGTGGAATACTTCGGATCCGAATTTAATGCTCGGAAGTCTTTATAATAATCAAATTAAACGTTCTAAAAATTCAGGAAGTTCTTGGACAAGTTCTGTTGCCGGGATTGCTAACGGTGACGGACCGTTTATTACAAGATTATCTGCCTCAAAAGAAAATCCTGACTTAGTGTTTGCTGTAGGAAATTCGGGTGTGTACAGGTCTGAAAATTTTGGACTTAAATGGATTTTAAAAAATATTAATACAAATTGGACTAAAGATGACAAGGTAAGTAGTTCTCACAATGTTGAAGTTTCTTTGGCAAACGGTAAAATTGTTTGGGCAGGAGGAGGTATGGCAACCGATTACGGATTGCAACTACAAGTTTCTTCTGATTACGGAAACACATTTACGGCTGTTAAGGATTATAATCTTGTTTCTATGAATGCTTTTATAAGCGGTATCAGTACACATCCGATTGATGAAAATACTGCCTATGTTCTGTTTTCTTTAAGCAATGCCCCAAAAATATTAAGAACAGAAGATTTAGGGCAAACTTGGGAAGATATCTCGGGATTCGGTACAGGAAGCGTGAGTACAAACGGTTTTCCGGACGTAGTTACACATTGTTTGTTAGTAATGCCTAATAATCCGAATATAATATGGGTTGGTACGGATATCGGACTTTTTGAATCAACAGATAACGGAGTCAGTTGGCATATTGCGAATAACGGTTTACCTCCTGTTTCTGTATATGATATGCAAATTGTCGGAGATCAAGTAGTAGTTGCAACTCACGGAAGAGGAATTTGGACTGTTGATATTCCCGAAATTAATAATGTTCCGTATATTACTTCTTTTGAGAAAGTGGGAACTGATACGACTCAGATAACTTCTGACTTTAAAGTTTTATATGACAGTATTGAAGTATATATTAATAATAAACGTGATACAACTATTTATACTCCTTTAACCGGGAATAGTAATATTATGATTGAAATGAATATACAGGAAGATAATTCTGCTTATTTAACGGGATATATTACTTCTAAAGATTATAAATCAAATACAGTTGATTTAGTAGTAAAAGATGTTGAACCTCAACCTGTCATTCTTAAACCTCTTTATGTTTACCCAAACCCCGGCTCCGGTATTTTTTATTTTGATCTTGATAAAAATTATGATAATTTCACTTTGAATGTTTATAATAGTTTGGGGCAGAAGGTATATAATGAAACTAATATAAATTTAGTAAATAATATGATAGATTTATCATCCCTGAAAAACGGAAGTTATATTTTGCTGTTAAAATTTGATAATGATAGATATTCTCAAGTTATTGTAATAGATAAATAATATTATTTATGAATTATAATTTTATAACCCTCGTTTATTTCGAGGGTTATTTTTTTTCTTAACAAATTAAACGTTACAAGTTTATTAGTTTAGTAAATAAAAATCAATTGTTGGAATAATTGTTTAATTTATTTTTGTTTCATAGAGAAATCGATATTAAATTTATATTTTTACTACATCATTTATTAAAAATTGCTATGAAACAAAAAACAAAATCATCCCTTTCAGTAAAACAAGGAGTAAAAAATATTAATTCTCTCGATAAAAAATCGGTTTCTGAATTTAAAAAAGCAAAGAAAAAAGAAATGCCGACAGAGTTTTATGTTGACGGAATTCGAATCGGAGATATAACGATTTTGAGCAGAGCAATTACTTTGGTTGAAAGTGCCAAAAAGGAGCATCAGCTGAAAGCACAAGAAATTATTACTCAATGTATGCCTTTAAGCGGAAATTCTGTCAGAATCGGAATTACCGGAGTTCCCGGTGCAGGCAAAAGTACTTTTATTGAAACTTTCGGAATGCAACTTATCGAAAAAGGCAAAAAAATTGCTGTTTTGGCAATAGACCCTTCAAGTCAACGTTCCGGAGGAAGTATCCTCGGTGATAAAACGAGAATGGAAAAACTCAGTGCCGAAAAAAATGCCTTTATTCGTCCTTCACCTTCAGCCGGTTCTCTCGGCGGTGTTGCCCGAAAAACTGCCGAAACAATTATTTTATGTGAAGCTGCCGGTTTTGATACCGTATTTATTGAAACCGTCGGTGTCGGGCAATCTGAAATTGCCGTAAGTTCTATGACCGATTTTTTTATGCTCTTACAAATTGCAGGTGCCGGCGATGAGCTTCAAGGAATAAAAAGAGGTATTACCGAAATGGCGGATTTAATTGTTATAAATAAAGCCGACGGGGATAACATAAAAAGTGCAACACGTGCAAAAGCTGAGTATCAAAATGCTTTACATCTTTTTCCTTCTGCAATTTCGGGTTGGGAATCGAAAGTTGTTACCGCATCCGCTGTAATCGGAAACGGGATTCCTGAAATTGCAGAATTAATTAATGATTATATTTCCTTTACAAAAAAGAGTAAGTATTTTTTTAAAAAAAGATATTTGCAGGCAAAATACAGAATGTATGAAACTATAAACGAAGAATTAAAAAACAGATTTTATAATAATCCGAATTTAACAGATATAATACAAGAAACAGAAAAA
This sequence comes from Bacteroidota bacterium, assembly GCA_024277895.1. Classification (GTDB taxonomy): domain Bacteria; phylum Bacteroidota; class Bacteroidia; order Bacteroidales; family JAADGE01; genus JAADGE01. Next base: position 5,743 of record JAJRUH010000117.1, read on the forward strand.
GCAGTTCTGAAGGGAGAAATAAGCCCTTATGCAGCTGCTGAAAAACTATTGACTCTTATTTAATTTTACTGAAATCTTCAAAAACTCCGGTTCCGAAAAGTGCAAAATCATATTTTACCGGGTCGCTTTTGTCAAATTCTTTTAAATTATCCGTAAGTTCTTTTGCTGCTTTCCGGTCATTTTGTTTTCTTGTTAAAAGTCCTAAAACTCTTGCCGTGTTTCCGGAATGAACATCTAGCGGCATAACCAATTCGGAAACGGGTATTTTATTCCATATCCCGAAATGCACACCTCTGTTATCTTTTCTTACCATCCACATCAGAAACATATTTATTCGTTTTGCAGCAGAATTTTTTAAAACATTTGCAATATGTTTTTCAGTTCGTTGTTCGTGAGGTAATTCAAAAAAAACTTCCCTGAAATATTTTATTGCAGAAAAAACAGTTTTTTCTTTATCAAAACCTTCGGTAAAAGCATTCTCAAGTCCGCCATAATTTTTGTAAATATTTTGTAATGATTTTAAAAAGAAATAAAAATCAACGGGCTTAAAAGTTCTGTGCCCTATAAACGAATTATTCTTAAAATCTTTATCGCTTCCGTTAATAATAAATTCAAAAGGATTGTTTTGCAGAACTTGCATCATACTTTCCGCATTTTTAATTATCATACTTCTTTTTCCCCAAGCTATTATGCTTGTAAGAAATGCAGATATTTCAATATCTTCTTTTTTTGTATATTGATGCGGAATTTGAATCGGGTCGCTTTCAATAAATGAAGGGCGATTATATAAATCGTACTTTTCGTTAAGAAATTCTTCTAATTCGGATTTGTTCAGCATATTATCTGATAAAAATGCAAAACTACTTATTTTAATGCAACTTCTGCTATCTTTGTCGTCTGTGAATAAAATAAATTTATCTGTAATGAATAAAATAATTCTACTGTCAGTATTTCTTTTCAGTATCAGTTTCAGTAATGCACAAATTCAAAACTTAAATCCGGATAAGAACGGAGAACCCTGGATTGTGGGCGGATTACGAATTCCTTCTGAGGCAGAAATTAATAAAATACCTGTGGTGAAATTATCGGTAAAAGAGAAGAGCAAAGCCTTGCCGTCTTCGTTAGATAACAGCTCCAAAGTATACTTTCGTCCTGTTTTCAGCCAAACAGACGGATGTTGTGCACAAGCAAGCGGTATTGCTTATAATTATACTTATGAAATAAACAGAGAAAGAGGAACAAGTGCCAATGTTTCGATAAATCAATTTCCTACTCATTACACGTATAATTTTTTAAACGGAGGAGACGGTTCAAACGGCTCGTGGTACACAGACGGGTGGGATATTATAAGGGCTGACGGTTGTCCGACTGTCTCTGCTTACGGAGGTTTAGTGCATTCTGATGCGACATATTGGATGAGCGGATATTCAAATTATGAAAACGGAATGAATAATCGCGTTAAAGACTATTTTGCAATAGACGTAAGCACACCCGAAGGTTTGGAAACTCTCAAGCATTGGATGTACGACCATCTTGAAGGAGCATCGGACGGAAGTATTGTAAATTTTGCTGCGGGTGTGGGTGATGTTTTTTTTAATATGACTTATGATAATAAAATTATTGAATGGGAACATCAAGTTAATCATGCCATGACTTTTGTCGGTTGGGATGATAACATAAGCTATGACTATAATAATGACGGCAAAATAACAAATGATGTTGATATAAATAATGACGGTGTTGCTGATATGAAAGATTGGGAACGAGGTGCATTAATAATGGTAAATTCTTGGGGAACATCGTGGGGAAACTACGGAAAAGCATACGTAATGTATAAACTTTTGGCAGAACCGGTTGAAAACGGCGGTATTTTTGCAAATAAAGTTTACGGAATTCATGTTAAAGCAACTCAAACACCACAGTTAATAATGAAAGTTAAAATTGCACATTCTTCACGTAATAAAATTAAAATTACAGCCGGTGTTTCTCCTGATATAAGTGATGCAGAGCCCCAATACATACTTAATTTTCCGTTATTTAATAAGCAAGGCGGAGATTATGATATGGGTGGTTCGGGAAATATAACTCCTATTGAAATTGCTTTGGATATAAGTTCTTTATTAAGCTATGTGAACAGCGGAGAAGATGCAAAATTTTTTTTAAAAATTACAGAGGATGATATTTCTTCTTCCGGAAACGGACAGATTTATGATTTTTCAGTTAAAGATAATGAAGGAAACGAATATGTTTGTTCTTCTCACAATGTCGCAATTAACAATAATTCAGAAACGTTAATGTCCGTAGTTGCTTCCGTAAATTTTGAAACTCCTGAAATTATAACATCATCACTGCCTGACGGAGACGGCGGAAATTCTTATTCTTATCAACTAAATGCAACGGGCGGGACAGAGCCGTATGTTTGGAGTCTCTCCCAAAAATATACTGAAGAAACAATTTCGGAAACTTATCCTTTAATTACTTCGGAACAACTTACGCCTTCTGATAATGATGACGGATATGTTGCAAAAACACTTGATTTTGAATTTCCGTTTTACGGGACTTTATATAATGTCGTATATATCAGCACTGACGGATATATTTTGTTTCAACCGGGGTTTAGTTATTTGAGAACAGAAGATGCTGTTATTGCAAATAAGATGATTGCTGCTTTTGCTTCCGATTTGATGATTTATCCGGCAAACGGCGACGGTATTTTTTATGAAGGAAATTCTGATTATGCAACATTCAGATGGAAAACTTCATTGTTTGATAATCAGTCGGCAAATATTGATGTTGCCGTAACTTTATATCCGAGCGGAAAAATTGATATTTTTTACGGAGATAATATTACAACAGGATTAAGTTGGGCTTCGGGAATTTCAAACGGTGCCGGAAGTTATGTAATTTCAAGTGTGTCAGGTATTTCAGACCCGAGTAACAGCAAATTAAGTATGACGGGGGAACCTTTTCCTGTCGGTATGACAATATCAGACAGCGGTGTTTTTTTGGGAACTGTGCCGAACGAAGATAATACTTGGCATATTGATTTTATAGTAACAGATAATAATAATATATCAGAAATTAAAGCATTAAATTTTAATACGGTTCAGGGAGAGTCTGTAATCGGTGATTTGAAAAATAAACGTTCAGTTTCTTGTTATCCGAATCCTTTTACTGAAAAAACAAACATTTTATATCATGTTTATAATTACGGAAGTGTTAATTTATCGATTTTTGATGTTTCGGGGAAAAAAGTTGCAGAATTAGTGAATTCGACACAAAAAAGCGGAACTTATAAAATTCCTTGGAATGCAAATGTTGCTTCGGGTATATATTTTTATCGTTTAAAAACCGATAATAAAATTGAAAACGGGAAATTAATTCTCAGATAATTTTTTTCATAATAGTTGTTTTAATTATTTTAAATAACCGTATTGATTAATTTCAACCGGTTATTTTTTTGCATATTTTTAAAATCTCAGTCGGCTTCACGGAATAGAGACATTCAAGTGTTTTTTTATAACATTTTTTATTTCCGAAGACAGAACAAGGTCGGCAATCTAAATTGTTATTTTGTATGATGTGATTCTTTTCAGCAGGAACATAAGGTGTAAATCCTGCAAAAGGGTGGGTGGCACCCCAAATTGCAATAATATTTACCGAAGTTAATGCTGCGAGGTGCATATTCCCGGAATCCGGTGTAATCATTACATCTAATTTGTTAATCAGAGCAATTTCATCTTTTAAGGTGAATTTTCCGATTACCGAAATTGTATTTTTATATTTTTTTTCAAAGTTTTCTGCAATTTCTTTTTCTTTTTCACCGCCTCCGAAGATAAAAATTTTGTAATTATTTTCAGTAAGTAATCTTATCAATTCTTCAGTCAAGTTAAGCGGATATTGTTTTTGCAGATGCTTGGCAAAAGGAGCAATACCTATATTTTTTTCTTTTCCTTCAAGCAAACTTGCTGATTGTTCTGTAATATCAAAATTTAATGTATAAAATTTATTTAAAGTTAACGATAATCCAGCTTTGTTAAATGTATCTGCATAGCGTTGTGTACTGTGCTTTAACTGTTTAAATCGCTTGTTTTTTTTGCGTGTCAGTTGTTTTTTCTCTCTTCTGCCTTTATTTATTTTTACTGTATCGGTTCTGTTCATTCGAAAAAAAAATCGAATAATTTTTGTCCTTAAAACATCGTGGATGTCAATAATAATATCAGGTTTTACTTCTTTTTGAAGTTCTTTAAAGAGTTTGTATAAGCCGAAAATATTTTTATGCTTATTTTTAAATTCCGGATTAACAAGCGTAATATTGGGTATCTCAGCAAATAAAGGATTAAATAATTTGTTCGTAAGCAGAAAAATTCTAAAACTCGGATGTTGTTCCGAGAATGCTCTTAACACGACTGCACTCATAGCAACATCACCCATTGCTGATAATCTGAATACTAATACATTCATTATCGATGTATGTTATTTTTTAAAAGATGCTCTTAAAACAGGATTTAAATTCGGATCGTTATACATCTTCATTTGTTTGTAGGTTTTAATAATTGCATATCCGTTTTTAATGTTATCAAAAAGCCGGTTAATTGCAAGTGACAAGTCTTTCCTTTGTTGTAACAAAACTTTTAATTTAAACGAGCATTTTTTCAGGTGTTCTTCTTCGGCATCCTGTCTTTCGGCTTCTTCTTTCATGTGGTAAATTTTTAAATTTAATATTGAAAGTCTGTCAATTGCCCAAGCCGGAGTTTCCGTAGCAATAAAAGCATCTGTTTTGGGCTTAGCATTTTCAAATTCATTAAAAAACCAATCATCAATTATTTCAACCAAATCTGTTCTGTTTTGATTCGAGATATCAATTTTGCGTTTTATTTCCAAAGCTTTTTCTGCATTTATGTTCGGCTCTCTTATTATGTCTTCCAGATGCCATTGAACTGTATCAATCCAATTCTTTTTATAAAGAAGAAAATCTAATGTGTCGTTTTCATAAGGATTAATAATCTCTTGGTTTATGTCATTTTTAATATGATAATCTGAAATGCTTTTTTCGAAAATTTCATTAAAATGTTTGCTGTCAATCATCTGTTTGAATAAATAAATTATTATAAAGTGTCCAAAGTTAAGAAAAAATAATGAAGGTTTTAGATTTGAAGTAAAATTATAACTTTGCATGTTTATAAAATTAAAAAATTAAAAATGAAACTCGGAAAAGTTGAGAAATTTTCAGTTCGCTATGCTGTTTTAAAGGTTTATGCAAAATTTGTTCACGATAAAATCTTTTATAAAAAAGTGAAATATTTTGGTGCGGAAAATATTCCGAAAAATAAACCTGTATTGATTGCACCTAACCATCAAAATGCTTTAATGGATGCACTTGCAATTATTTTTGCATTGGATAAGCAAATCGTGTTTTTGGCGCGGTCTGATATTTTTCAAAATCCGATAGTTGCAAAGATTTTATTTTTTCTTAAAATTTTGCCTGTTTTCAGAATGCGTGACGGTAAGGAAAAATTAAAACTGAATGAAAAAATTTATAATAAAACTATTCAGATTTTAAAGAAAAAACGTCCGGTTGTTATTTTCCCGGAGGCTCAGCATATTGATAAACGGCATTTAAGACGATTGAAAAAAAGTATTCAAAGAGTTGCTTTTAAACTTGAAGAAGACAGTGATTATAATGCTGATATTCAGATAATACCAACCGGAATATATTATTCAAATTATTGGAATTTTCGATCTAAATTATATGTTTGTTTCGGGAAACCTTTGAGTTTAAAAGATTATATTGAAGAATATAAGCAAGATCCGGCAAAAACAATGTTGAAATTCGGTAATGTGTTACACGAAAAAATATCTGAGCAAATCATTAATATAAAAGACCTGACAACACATGATGAATATGATTTTTTACTTGAAGTTTACGATAAATATATTGCCGAAAAATTATCGATTAAGAATATTAAAGATTTAGTGAATAAGATTATTGTTGATAAAGAAACAGTAAGAATGTTAGATGAATTAAAAGATGAAAAACCCGGAGATTTTAAAAATTTAATGGATGATGCAAGAACCTATTCGGAGGGATTGAAAAAATTTAAATTAAAAGATTGGGTGTTAGAAAAAGCTGAATTAAGCAATAAACTTTTTCGGAAAATACTTTTATTAATTTTTGCAGTTCCGATTTATATCTACGGAGTTCTTAATAATATTATTCCTTATTTTTTACCGAGATTGATTACCAAGGAATTGAAAGACAGACAATTTGAAAGTTCAATTGTATATGGTTTGGGAATTATTACTTTTCCGATTTTTTATTTAATCCAGTCGTTTATTGTTTGGCTGCTTACGAACTCGTTTATTTACGCCGGTATTTATCTGATCAGTTTGCCTGTTTTCGGCTTATTTGCTTTTATTTATTCCAGATTATATGTTAAAACATCGGCACAAATCAGATTTAACAGAAATAAGAAAACCGATGAAATGAAAAAATTGATTAATCTTCGGGAAAGGATAATTGCCAAAACAGTAAAATAATAAAAAAGCACCGATTGGTGCTTTTTTATTAAGTTCAATAATGCCTGATTATTTAACAGCGTCAGTTTTTTCTTTAACAGCATCAGCTGCTTGGTCAACAGCATCTTTAGCTGTAGAATCCACAGTTTGAACAGCATCTTTAGCAGTAGAATCAATAGTTTGAACAGCATCTTTAGTTGTAGAATCCACAGTTTCAGCAGCTTCATTCAGTACATTCTCCATTGCATCGGCAGCATCTTTTGCATCATTTTCGTCACTTCCGCAAGAAGTAAAAACAGTGGCAATTCCGAAAACAAAAGCTAATGCGATAATTGATAAATAACGTCTTTTCATGATAGATAGAATTAAATAATTTATAAATACTTTTAATTATACAAATGTACATAAAAAAAATATAAAATGTTAAAAAAAGTTAATATTTATTTTTTGATATAAAAAAACTCACCTTTATGAATAAAAGTGAGTTTTAAAAAAGATAATTTTCAGAGAATTATTTTTTTGCAGAAGTAATATCGTCAAGAGTAACAACATTTGAATTGTTGCCCCAAGCATGATTGACATAATTAATTACATCAACAATTTCCTGGTCGCTTAATTGATCTTTAAAAGCTGCCATAGCAGTTCCGTCTTTACCGTTAACAATAATATTAATATCTGCCGTTTTTCCTTTTAAGGCCGGAAATGAAGGGTTAACACCTTCCCCGTTTTCTTGGTGGCAGGCCAAACATTTATTTGTATAAATTGTCATTCCGGCGGAGTAATCAATAGTTTCAGTTGCTTCTTCAGGAGCTTCTGCTGCGGCTTCATTATTTTCTTCTGTCATTTCTTTTGCTGCATCATTAGCATCATCTTCGTTGTCGCCGCAAGAAGTAAAAAGTGTTGAAATACTGAATGTGAGAATAATCGCTAAAATTGCAATTGATAATTTTTTCATAATAATAATTTTTTAATGAATATTTATAATTTTAAGAATACAAATTTAATAAATGTTCCTTACTATTCAAATTTAAAATTAAAGTTTTTTACCTGATTATTTTTAACGATATACTAAAAATTATATCAAATTAATTTAACTTTTGTTGCAATTCTGTAATACAAATTTATCTATTGTAGGGCTTGCTGAAAAGCTCAGATGTGCGTCTATTTTGGATTTTGTGAGATGTAGATGTATATAAATACTTCAAATTGAACAAAATACAAAAGAGATGTGCAGCTGAGCA
>JAJRUH010000118.1 GCA_024277895.1 Bacteroidota bacterium
AATCGAAAAAAGTTTTTATAATGAGCTTGTATGACTTTTCTTTTATTCCGTAATCAGACATTTTTTTTCAGATAAAGATATACTTGTTTTATTGCTTTAAAGTATTTTTCTGCAATATCGTCTGTTAAATTATTAAAAATTTCTTCATTGTATGTATGCACGGACAAGTTTCGCTTGTCAAGCATTTCCATCCACAGTTCGCCGTCTTTTATAATTTCGTTTTTAAATGCTTCTTTTATAACTTCTCTCGGAAATTTTACTGCTGTTCCGTTTGCTTCCAGATAATCTTTTAATGTTTTCCACGCTAATTCAAAGTTATATTCAAATCGTTGTATAAGTCCTTCTTTTTCAAGATCGGAAAGATTATTATATTCGGAGTATGCTGCTTCAAATTGTTTGAATGCTTTGGTAAAATTTTCAAATCTTTGGTGCCATCTTATTTCCTTATTCATAATTTGTTTATTTCAGAAATTATCAAAACGGTTCCGTTACCGCCGAAGCCGAAAGAGTTTGACATAATGTGTTTTATATCAGCATTTTTTACTATTTCCGTTTCCGGAATTAAATCAAATTCCTTCATTTTGTTTTTAAATCGCAAATTCGGAAAAATTACTTTGTTTTGCAAAGACAAAACGGAAAAAATCGTTTCTAAACTTCCGGCGGCGGCTAAAGTATGTCCGGTGTATGCTTTTGTTGAGCTGAATTTCGGAACTTTATTGCCGAAAACTTTCAGCATTGCTCTGCCTTCCGACAAATCGTTGTTTGCCGTGCCCGTTCCGTGAACGTTTATGTAATCAATTTCGGACGGTTTAAGTTTGGAGGTTTCCAACGCTTGTTTAATTGCCGAACTTGCTCCGTATCCTTCCGGAGAAGATGCTGTTTGATGAAAAGCATCGTTTGCATTTGCATATCCGGATAATTCCGCAAGAGGAGTTTTTCTTTCTTTTTTTACGATTTCTTCGCTTTCCAGAACGATGTATGCGGCAGCTTCTCCGAGGTTAAGACCTTTTCGTTCGTTGTCGAAGGGTTTACACGGTTCCCGGTCTAAAATCATAAGGGTATTAAACCCGTTAAGTGTAAATTTTGCCAAAGCATCGCTGCCGCCTGCGATAACTCTGTCGAGCAATCCGTTTTTTATTAATCGAGCTCCCGTCATTATTGCATTTGTCGACGACGAACAAGCCGTGCTTATTGTTGTCATAAAATCTTTTATTCCGAAATAATCGGCAATTTTTTCCGTATGGTCGGCGGCATCGTGTGTTTTAACAAATTCGTTGTAATAATCGGTATCCAAAAAGTCAAGATAATATTTTTCGCTGGCAACCATTCCTGCACTTGTGGTAGCAGAAATTATACCTGTTTTATATTTATTCAGGTCTGAAATATCGGCATTGTTAAGTGCTTCTTTTACGGCTTTAATTCCGAGAAGAGTTGTCCTGGTATATGCTTTATTTTCAGGCAGCGAAAGTTTGTGTTTTAATTCCTCGTCCGATAATTTTACTTCCCCGACAGGTATTTCTTTTTTATATACAGTATCAAATAAAGTAATTTCTCCGATACCGGATTTTTTATTAATTAAAGAATCGTAATTTTCTTTAATATTATTTCCGATTGCGGAAACAGCCCCGATTCCGGTTATGTATATTTTTTTGCTCAAATTATTTTTGGTGTTCGGTAATATATTCTGCCATTGTTTTTACGGAGTAAAAAATTTTTTGTCCGTCTTTAGGGTTTTCAATTTTTATTCCGTAATTTTTTTCAAGAAGTACGATTAATTCTAATGCATCTATAGAGTCGAGCCCTAAACCGTCATTAAATAAAGGTTCGTTTGTGTCAATTTCACTCGGCTCCATATCTTCCAAGTTAAGTGCATCAATAATTTGTTCTTTCAGTTTTAGTATTAAATCTTCCATTTATTGTTATTTGTTATTTTTTTTGAGCTGCAATATTAGTAAATAAATCTTATTTCTCTGCTTCCAAAAGATAAAGTTCGGCTTTATAATTTTTGTCCGGATAATTATAGTTGATTCTGCCTGCTAAACATAATCTTGCTTTTTCTTCATTAAATAAGATATCGGCATAGTTAAAAATGAAATTTTTATTAAAATCTTTTTCAATAAATACCGTGTTTTCACCTTTTATTTTATGGCGAATACAAATTTCGCCTATTACGATATTTGCAAGGGTATAAACAAAAACAGCCGGGCTGGGAAAATAATTTTTTCTGTCTTTAATTGTTTCCTGATATTTTGCATCGGTATCGAGTGACGAACTTTCGTTTGATAAGATAACGGCAATTTCCTCGGATTTATATTTTGACAGAATATCGGTATTCATAAGCAGAATTTCGGCTGCCAGAAAACCGAGTTTGCTCAAATTATCTGTTTTATAAAATTTAGGGTATTTAATATTATAGTGTTTGTAAACTGATTTTGCAAATTTGGCAAAATCGTGTTTGTTTATGTCTTTTTCCGTATAATCCTCCGTGTCATTGATAAATATCTTGTTTTCTGCAATAACGATTTTTTTTAAAATATGAAATTGTGAAATATGTTTTTCTGAAATATCGGGTTTAATATTTTCTTTTTTGAGCACAAGAGCAGCGTTACAACCGCCGAAACCCGATGCTGTTTTTATTGCCGTGTTAATAGTTTTTTGTTTGTATTCTTTCTGAATATTAATGTTCTCTGAAACTCCGAGTTGTTCAAACCCGACGGTTTTATAAATTTCTGAATTTTTAATTGCTTCGCTTGCAATAATTGTTTCTATAATTCCCGTTGCCCCGAATGTATGTCCCGTATAACCTTTGGTTCCGCTTAAAGGTACCGTTTGTAATCCGGCAAGCGTTAAAGCTTTGCTTTCGGTTTCGTCGTTATAAGGTGTTGCCGTTCCGTGTCCGGAAATGAATTCGATTTCTTCGGCGGATAAATTACTTTCCGATAAAGCGGATTTTATTGCAAAAGCGAGTTCTTCACCTGTTCTCGAAGGTCCTGAAATATGATTTGCGTCATTGCTGCTTGCACCGCCTGATATAATTATTTCCGATTTGCCGGATTTTGATTTGTCGGAAGTTAAAATTATGCTTGCCGCACCTTCTCCGGGCGTCATTCCGGTTCTGTTTTTATCAAACGGTTTGCAAGGAGTTTCACTAACGGCTTTAAATGCCTGAAATCCCGAAAGCGTAAATTCCGATAAAATATCGGCACCCGCCACGACGGCATTTTTATATTTGCCGGCTTTTATCAGACGTTGTGCAATAATAACGGCAAGACTGCCTGATATGCAGGCATTTGAAACTGTTAAAACATTGTTTTTCTTACCGAAAAAATCAGCTGTTATTTCGGAAGATTTCCAAAGTTTTAAACGATTAATATCAAATTTGCCGATATTTTCCTTTTCGAGTAAATTGATATTTCCTTTTGTCGTAGAAAATATAAAAACTGTTTCATCGGAATTAATATCAATTTTTGAATATTTAAGGGCATCAGAAATTGATAATATCAGCAGTTTTTCATATTTTGTATAATCATTTTTAATTGATATTTCAGCAAACTTATTTTCAATTTCATTATCAGAAATCAGTGAAACATATACTTTTTCCAGTGATAAATCTTTATTTTCAGACAATTGAATGCCGGATTTTCCTTTTCTGATTTTATTCAGATTCTCTTCGGAAGTAAATCCTAAAGACGAAATAATGTTATGTGAAGAAATATAAACCACCAGATATTTTAAAAAATCTGTACAAAAGTAAGTAAGTTCCGTAATTTTTAAAATAATATTTTGTTTTGTTTTTCGTTAAGGCAAGGAATTTGTACAAAAAGAATTAAAATATACATTACAAAGGATGATAAAAGAATAAGAATGAGATTTTATTTATTAATAATCAGTTTGTTTGCAGTTATTCCCGTTTTTTCTCAGAAAGAAATAAAAATGGTTTTGATAAACGGCGGTACTTTTGAAATGGGTAGTAACAGTAAACAATTTAAAGATGAAACACCTAAACATAAAGTTAAACTTGATACTTTTTACATTGCTCAATATGAAATGAGTTTTGATGATTATGAGGCATTTTGTAAAGTTGCCGGGTTTAGTGATCCTTACGGTAAACCGGGTTTTCCCGTTACAAACATAACTTGGGAAAGAGCCGTAATGATGTGTAATTGGTTAAGTCGCAGAGACGGTTTTGATAAAGCATATAAGATAATACGAGATGAAAAAGCCGGTATTTTTGAGGTAACTTGCGATTTTAATTCTGACGGTTATCGTTTGCCTACCGAAGCCGAATGGGAATATGCCGCAAGAGGCGGAGATCGTTCAAAAGATTTTAAATTCAGCGGCAGCAATATGCCTTATTCCGTTGCTTGGTTTAATGAAAATTATAAGGGAGAAGAACATAAATCCGGAGAATTATTACCGAATGAAGCCGGAATTTATGATATGAGCGGAAATGTTGCCGAATGGTGTTGGGATTATTATGATCAATCTTACTATTCTCATTCTGCAGAGCTTAATCCAAAAGGTTCTGATGTCGGAGAAAACAGAGTGTATCGCGGCGGAACCAGGCGAGATAAAATGGAAAATATAATTATAACTCGCAGGTCTTTTTTAAATCAGAAAAAGAAAAATTTATACTTGGGTTTTAGGGTGGTCAGAACTAAAAGTTATTAAACTGTATTTTCTCGGTTTTTTTTCTGAATTTCAGATTATAAAAAACAGGAACAAATTCGTTTTTCAATCAAATTTATATATTTTTGTTTTTAAGGTAATTTATATTTTATATTAAAACAAAAAGATTGGATAATTATATTTCATTATCAGAATTAAATCTTCAAATTAAGAAAAAGATTGAAAACCAATTTTCCGAACGCATTCGTATTGTGGCAGAAATAAGTGAATTAAGAGAGAGCAGAGGACATGCTTATATAGAATTAAGTGAAAAATCGGAAGATGATACCGTACTTGCCAAAGCAAGAGCCACTGTTTGGGCGAGAACCTACGGAATGTTAAAATCTTATTTTGAATCGAGTACGGGACATCGCTTAGAAGCAGGGTTAAAAGTTCTGATTGTAGTACAGGTTGTTTTTCATGAAGTTTACGGTTTTAGTTTAAATATTATTGATATTGACCCGACCTATACTATCGGAGAAATAGAACGGAAAAGACTCTTTATAATTAAAAGATTAGAAGAAGAAGGCGTTACGGATATGAATAAAGAACTTGATTTTCCGCTTGTTCCCCAAAGAATTGCCGTAATTTCTTCAAAAACAGCAGCCGGTTTCGGCGATTTTTTAAATCAACTGCAAAAAAGTTCGTTTAATTTTGAATTAAAACTTTTTGAAGCAGCAATGCAAGGTGAAGATACCGAAGAATCCGTGGTTTCTGCTTTAGATCAAATTTTTGAAGAAGAAGAAAATTTTGATTTAGTTGTTATTATAAGAGGCGGAGGTGCAAAATCGGATTTAGCTTGGTTCGATTCTTATAAAATTGCTGTTAATATAGCACAATTTCCGTTACCTGTTGTTACCGGTATAGGACATGAGAGAGATCAGTCAATCAGTGATTTAGTCGCACATTATTCTTTGACTACACCTACTGCTGTTGCTGAATTTTTAATTGACAGACTTAATGAATTTTATGAACGGTTGGAAATATCGGAAAAGACCTTTTTGAATTTTACAAATGATATTATTTCTTATAATAATTCAGAATTAAATGAGCTGAGTAATCGGGTCAAATTAACAATTTCAAAAATTATTTCAGAAAATAAAAATATAATAAATTTATTACAATATGAATATTCCTATAAAATAAAACAACGATTAAAAAGTTATGACTACGAACTTCAGGCATTTCCGGATCGACTTAATAAGTTATTGCATTACAAATTGAATCGTAAAAAACAGACTGTTGATGTTTATAAACTTAAAATGATAAGTGCGGTAAATTCGTTATTTGATAATAAAAAACATCAACTGGCAATGTTTGAACAAGAAAATAATTTAACGAATCCTATACATATTTTAAAATCCGGTTACAGTTATACTTTAAAAAACGGAAAACTTTTAAAATCCTGTAATGATGTTCAAATCGGTGATTTAACAGAAACTGTTTTATTTGACGGAAAATTTATGTCTGAAGTTAAAAATAAATAATTAATTTTGAGTTTTAATAATGATGAGCAAATTCAGAAAATATCCGGCTTTAGTAAGATTAACAATAATTTTATTTTTTGTTGTCTTAGTTATTTATTCATTAATTCAGGCTAAACATATTTTATATCCGTTAGCACTTTCTGTTTTATTTTCTTATTTAATGTATCCGGTTGCGTCTTTTTTAGAATATAAGGTGCGATTTCCGCGAGCATTGGCAGTATTAATTTCAGTTTTGCTTTTACTTACTGTTGCTACGGGAGCTTTAAGTATTTTATTAGGACAAATTCATCGACTTGCGGAAGATCAAATGATACAGCAACATGCCAATGAAAATTTTGCTGCTATTCAGGATTTTATAAGCAGAAAAGTTCATGTTTCCGTTGAAGCTCAAAATCTTTGGATAAAAGAAAAAGTTCATAGCTTTATAGGGAATCAGGACGGTATGAAAACTGTGATAATGAAAACTGCCGGAGCTGTAGAAGCTTTGTTGTTTATTCCGATTTTTACATTTTTTATGCTGTTTTTCAGGAACAGAGTTGAAAAATTTATTCATAAACTTGCAGAAAGACGACATGCTGAATTGGCTGAAACACTGATAAAACAAATTTCAAAAGTTACCATAAAATATGTTACCGGAGTTACTATTGTAGTTACTATTTTAGCTGTTTCGCATTCGTTGGCATTAAGTATTATAGGTGTTCGATATGCTTTAGTATTAGGAATAATAACTGCAAGTTTATCTTTTATACCGTATTTCGGAACAATTGTAAGCGGTATTATTCCTTTTTTGTTTACACTTGTTGCTCAGGATGACCCTTATATTGCTTTGGCTGTGGGACTGTATTATATCAGTATTGCATTGATTGATCATAATATCTTAACTCCGAGTATAGTAGGCGGAAAAGTTCAATTAAATCCTTTTGTTACAATATTAAGTATCATAATCGGTGCCACAATATGGGGAATTCCGGGAATGATAATTGTTGTTCCCGTTATTGCCGTTGTTAAAATTATTTGTGATAATATTGATTCTTTAAAACCTTTCGGATACATCTTGGGTTTGGAAAAAGGAGGATTATCTATAAAAAAAGTAACTGAATTTTTTCTGAACAAAAAGAAAAGTTAATATATGTCTTTTGTTGTAGTAATAGTCATATTAATTATTATAATTCTGTTTCTGCTTGTATTCAGTTTCGGATTTTTTATGGGATTAAGCAGAAAGAAAAAAGATTTAAAACACATAGAAAAGGAACAAGAGCTACAGAAAAAAACTCAGGAAAGTATTATAAGTTATTTTTTAAAAAATGAAGAACAGCATCACAAACAAGAAGATGATTCTGCAATTTTTCCGGTTAAGATTATAAACAGAGGTTATCGCAGAATAAAGAAATTTTTAAAATTTAAGAAACTGTATTTGTCTTTAAAAGAGGCGGATACAATAAAGTACCTGAGAAAATATATATTAAGTTATGTGGGATTGGCAATCCTTATTCTCGGAATAGGTTTTTTTATTAAATATTCAATTAATTCTGCTTATATAAATATTGCGGGCAGGTTTGTTATTGCAATTGCAGTCAGTATTTTACTTATAATATTTGCTCATTCTGTTTCTAAAAAATATAAAACTTTCAGTTCAATATTAATGGGCGGTGCGGTAGGTATTATGTTTTTAACATTTACTATATCTTACTATACATACGGTATTTTCAGTGATTTGCAAGTATTTTCGGTATATTTTATTCTTACCGTATTTTCAGTTGTCTTATCTTTGTTTTATAACAGATTTGAATTGTTGTTTTTGGCAGTTACTATCGGATTTGCTGCTCCGTTATTTACAGGATTGTATTCAAATACATTTTTTCTGATGTTATATTTAATTTTATTAAATATAGGTTCAATTTTTATTTCCGTAAAGTTTAAAAATTTTCTTATCCGTTTGGTTCCTTCACTCTTTACCGGCATTTATTTAATCCTCATTGTAAGGTATGCATTTCAACACAATATGTATGCATCGTTTCAAACTGATTTCATAATGCTTAATATTGTGTATTTTGTTTTAATAATATTGGCAGTTGCATACCATATTAAACATATAGAAGAATACAAATTAATTGAATTAATGATGGTTGTAATCATTAATCTGATATATTATTCTGTAGGAATGTATATGCTGAAAATATTAAATCCGGGTTATAAAGGAGTTTTTACGGCATTAGCAGCAGTTTACAATTTAATTTTTTTAATAATTATAATTTTAATAAAAAAATCAACGAACGAACAGTTAATTTATTTTTTCGGAATTGTCAGTTTGCTCTTTTTAACTTTAATACCTCCCGTTGAATTGGTAGGAAAATCAATAACAATGATTTGGGCAGTTGAAACTGTTTTACTAATGTGGGTTTCTGTTAAGTTAGATATTAAAATGCTGAAATTTATAAGTGCTTTTTTAATGTTAGGATTAATTGCCAGTTTCGTGTTTGATGTAGTCGATAATTTTTTTGCCATTTCATTCAATGCACCTAAAAGAAGATTACTTGTAAACAGAAGTTTTGTATCAGGAGTAATGACAAGTGCAGGTTTGGCATTAAACGTTATAATTTCAGGAAAAAGTAAGGATGTGTATTTGATAAAACCGATAAAGATGAGCTGGTTACGCATTTTTATATCAATTGTTTCTGTCGGTGCATTATATATTTCATTATATACTGAAATTTTGTATAAAGTTACTTTGTCGGTACGAAACGAAAACTTAATAAATATTTATATCGGTATATATAATTTTGTATTTTTATTAGTTACTTCTGTTGTGATATTATTTATTAAAAATAAATTTATAAAGTCATTTTCCGGGATAATCGGTATTTTTACTTTTATTATATTTTTTGCCTATTACTTATATGAAATTATTACTGTAAGAGACCACCTGTTGTCAAATCCGGCGGTTTCAATTGATAAATTTAACAGTCATGTTTATATGATATGTGCCGTTTTGTTTATTTTTTATTTTTCTTATTTGAATGTAAAAAAATTGAATCTCAGAATTTCTCAAATTTCAAAATGGTTATTAACATTCTTTATCGTTGCAGTATTAACCTCAGAAATAGATCATTTCGCAGTTATTCGTTCGTTCGGAACCGGCATTCCTGTCGGTACGGTAATAGCCGAAACACATATTTACAGTTATTCTTTATTCTGGATGATTATTACGGCAATAATCTCTTTGTCGGCAATGTTATTTAAAGACAGAAGTTTAATCCGAATCTCAATGTTTTTTATACTTGTCGTTATCATAAAATCATTTATCTTTGATTTGTCGAAATTAACTGTCGGACAACAAATAGTTACTTTTACGGTTCTCGGATTTGTAATTTTATTTACGGCTTTTGTCAGGCAACGATTATTTGAGAAAATTTAATTTTTTAATTTTATGAAGTTAACAACATCAAAATATCCGTTATTTTTTCTGATACTTATTTTTATTGCCGTTCCGGGATTTTCTCAAAATTTTGATTGGCAGGCAAACGTTCAAAGTGTTGAGCATGCCGGATATTATAAAATTTTTTTAAATTCGGATGTTACCTCTCATTTGCATCATGCCTTTCCTGATATTCGCTTATATGATGATAAAAATCATGAAATTCAATTTATTCTCAAACAAAAAAAAACATTCTTTGATAAAGGAAAACGAACAGAATTAAAAATGTTAAAAAATAAATACAGAAAATACAAACATTTTACGGAAATTATTGTTGAAAATACGGGAAATATTGAAATTTCAAATTTGATTTTCAAAGTTGTAAATATAAACAGTCCTGTTTTTATTAAGATTTCAGGAAGTCCGGATAATAAAAAATGGTATATTTTAAAGAATAATTATCCCACAGTACCGGATATTTCAAATGCTGATACAACAGAAATTAAAGTTATGAATTTGCCGAGGAGTAATTTTAAGTATTTTAAAATACTTTTTCACGATTATGACGAACAACATATTAATGTTACACATGTTTATTTTCACGATTTAGCTAATATCAGAGCAGAATATACTCAATTACCGAGTCCTTCAATCACACAAAAAGATACTTTGGATAAAAGCATTGTTACTATTGAATTTAAAAAAGCTCAATTTATTGATATGCTGTCTTTCGGAATTCAAGGTCCGGAATTTTATTTAAGAAAAGTTCAAATGATTAAAGATGATACATTTTCTTTAAATGTTTCCGGTGAAGAATATTATGATCAAATGAAGAAAAATTTTTGGTTCGGTTCTTTAAAAAGTAATCGAATTAATTTGGCAGATTATAAAGCCGAAAAAATTGTTATGATTATTGACAATAAAGATAATCAACCGTTAAAAGTTTATAAAGTAAATGCTTATCAGTTGAAAAATTATATGATTGCATATTTAATTCCCGATACAAAATATTATTTGTTATTCGGCAGTAAAAATGCAAATTTTCCGAGTTATGATTTGCCGTATTTTAAAGATACTATACCGAAAGTTTTACCCGAAACATATCTGTACAATATTAAAAGAAATAAAAATGCAGATAAAAAAATCAAAACAATTTGGAATTTTCCGGTAAAATACCTTTGGCTTTCAATAGGAATGTCTGCTCTGGTTTTAATTCTGATAAGTATTTTATTATTAAGACAAATCCATATTAAAAATAAAAAACAAGAATAACAGATATTTTACTATTTTTAAATTCTTGAATTATTAATTAAACAATAAAATTATGAAAAAAATTATTTTACTTTCAGTATTTGTTTATGTTTTTTCTTTCGTCGTAAAATCACAAACTTTCAATATTCAGGACGGAACTGCTGTTAATGACGACAAAGCAAGACCATGTATAACCGTTACATTTGAACCGAGTGCAAGCGAAGCAAAAAAAGCTTGGAAATCTTATTTGAGAAAGAAATATGATTTAAAACTAAAAAATGACAGAGGAAATGATTTAAAAGCTGAAGAAGCGGTATTTCCTGCCGTCACATCGCGAACAATGGATTTTTACACACGTTTTAAAAAAAATAAAGACGATAATACCACTAAAATGAATGTGTTTGTTAAATTCGGGTATGATATTTATCTTAACAAAACGGATAATCCGAGTGAATACGCATCTTTATTATCAATAATTAAAGATTTTTCCGTTGAATTTTTAAGAACTCATTATAATGATAAATTAGCCGACTTAAATAAAGAATTGGCAAAAACAGAAAAAAAACAAGCCAATACAGTAAAAGAAAATGAGTCTTTAGCTTCCGATATTGAGAAAAATAAACAAACAATAGAAAATTTAAAAAAAGAGATTGAAGATAAAACTGCTCAAATTGAAACCAATAAAAAAGCAATAGAAACTTTGACTGAAAATGTTAAAGCAAAAAAAGAAGAAATTCAAAAAATGACTGATGTCATTAACGGTATAAAATAAATCCGTATATTTGTATTCTGAATTGTTTATTAAAACTAAATAAATTAAAAATTATGAAAAAGATTTTATTAATATCTGTTATTGTATTATACTCGGTAACAGGTTTATTTGCACAAAAAGGTTTGTCTTTCGGTTTGAGAGCTATTCCTACTTTAAATTGGGTTTCTATGACTGACGGTGATTCGTTGTATTCATACGAATCTTCAGGAACAAAACTCGGAATCGGTTTCGGTCCTTCCGTAAGATATAAATTTTCGGATAATTTTAATGTAGATGTATCGGGAATATTCACTTGGCAAAAATTCGGTATTAATCAAACAAATGAAACAACAAATCCCGAAGTTGTTGACAGAACAGAAAATTTTAAAGTGCAATTTTTACAAATTCCCTTAAATTTTAACGGACAATTTGATGTTGCTCAAGATTTTCAGGCATTGATTAATTTCGGGGTAGGAACAGGGATTAAATTAAATGCATCACGAGTTCTTATTGATAATCAAGATCCTCAAGAATTTTCATCTGAATATAAAACAACGTCGGTACTTAATTTTGTTGATTTTTATTTAACGGCAGGTGCCGGTGCCGTATATAATATAGAAGATAATCTTCATTTATCGCTGACTGTTCAGTATAATAACGGAATTATCGACGGCTGGCTGAATAATAAAAATGATAATGTTCATTCAACCATTGGTGATTTATCCGTAAAACATAAAAATGTCGCTTTTAGTCTGGCGTTTTATATCGATTTGTAATATGCAGATTTAAAGAAACTTAAAACGCTTTCGTATTTTCGGAAGCGTTTTTTTATTCGGCATAATTTTAGTATTATTGCACATAAAGAACTTTAACTGACAGTATGGCCAAACCAAAAAAATTCGGAGCTTTTCCCGGAGTATTTACACCTTCTGTGTTAACAATACTCGGTGTTATTATGTATCTGCGGCTCGGTTGGGTTGTCGGAAATGCAGGATTGATTACTGCACTTGTAATAATAATAATTTCACATATTATTTCCGTTACAACAGGACTG
>JAJRUH010000001.1 GCA_024277895.1 Bacteroidota bacterium
TACAATAAATTAAAAATTATTAATGACCCTGTTTACGGATTTATTAATATACCTTCCGAATTACACTTTGATATTATTCAACATCCTTATTTTCAAAGATTACGCAGAATAAAACAGTTGGGGTTGTCAAATTACGTCTATCCCGGAGCAACCCATACCCGTTTTGATCATGTATTGGGAGCAATGCATTTGATGAATTCGGCTGTTTTGGAACTGAGAAAAAAAGGACATAAAATTACGGATGAAGAGCGAATGGCATCTTTAACTGCAATTTTATTACATGATATCGGACACGGACCGTATTCTCATACACTTGAAGGTACATTGATGAAAAATGTTACTCACGAAGATATGTCTTTGTTATTTATGGAAAAATTGAATGCGGAATTTAACGGAGAAATAAGTATGGGCATTGAAATTTTCAACAACACTTATTCTAAAAAATTTCTGCATAAATTAGTGTCCAGTCAATTAGATACCGACAGACTTGACTATTTAAAACGTGACAGTTTTTTTACCGGTGTTACCGAAGGCGGGATAGGAACCGACAGAATAATTAAAATGCTTAATGTGGTTGATGATAAACTTGTTATAGAAGAAAAAGGTATTTACTCAGCCGAACAATTTTTAGTTGCGAGACGCATCATGTATTGGCAGGTTTATTTGCATAAAACCGTAATTGCCGCAGAAGAAATGCTGAAAAAAGCAATAAAAAGAGCAAAAGAAGAATCTCAAAAAAACGGTGTTTTTGCTTCTCCGGCTTTAGGTTATTTTTTTGATCATGAATTTAACGGAATTAATGAAATTAAAAACAAACCTTTATTGCCCTATACCATTGAAGCATATACAAAATTAGATGATTCCGACATTATTGTATCTTTAAAAGAATGGATGAATCATTCGGATAAAATTTTATCGGAAATAAGCAAACGATTAATAAATCGCAATTTATTTCATGTAGATTTCAGCAACAAACCTTTTGATCAAAATACAATTATAAAATTAAAAGAAAAAGCATCCGTTAAATATAAAATACCTGTTAACGATGCCGACTATTTTGTTTTTTCCGACCGAATTAAAAATAAAGCCTATAATATCGGAAAAGATAATCAAATTACTGTATTAATGAAAAACGGCAAAACAGCTGACATTGCTGAGGCTTCAGACTTATCAAACATAATTGCATTATCGCAAACGGTTGAAAAATATTATTTATGTTATCCTAAAAATATTGTCTGAAAATATCTTGCTTGATAAAAAATCGTTTTTAAATCTTAAAATTTGTTAAAAAGTATTAAATTTGCAAAAAAAGTAAGATGGAGTTTACTGCACAACAAATAGCTGAACTTTTAAACGGTACAATTACCGGAAATGCTGATGATAAGGTAAATACAATAAGTAAAATTGAAGAAGGAACTCCGGGTTCTTTGTCTTTTCTGGCAAATCCTAAATATACAAAATATATTTATGACACTAAGGCTTCAATAGTTTTAGTTAATAAAAGTTTTGTTCCCGAAAAGAAAATTACTGCAACCGTAATAGCCGTTGATGATGCATATCAAGCATTTGCTTCACTACTTGAAATATATCAACAATATAAAAATAATAAAACAGGAAAAGCCGAATCTGCCGTTATTGAAGAAACAGCAAAATTGGGTGAAAATTTATATATCGGTGCAAATGTTTACATCGGAAACCATTCAGAAATAAGCTCTGAATGCAAAATTTATCCGAATGTATATATCGGAGATAATGTGAAAATCGGAAAAGGTACAACGATTTTTTCGGGAGTCAATATTTATTCCGATTGTATTGTAGGTCAAAGCTGCACATTTCATGCAGGAGTTGTTATCGGAAGCGACGGGTTTGGTTTTGCACCGCAGGATTCTGCAGAATTTAAAAAAGTTCCGCAAATTGGGAATGTAGTTGTTGAAGACCATGTTGAAATAGGTGCAAATACTGCTGTTGACAGAGCTACCATCGGATCTACTATTATTCGAAAAGGCGTAAAATTAGATAATTTAGTACAAATTGCCCATAATGTTGAAATAGGTGAAAATACCGTAATAGCAGCTTTAACCGGAGTTTCGGGATCAACAAAAATAGGAAAGAATTGCATGGTCGGCGGACAAGTAGGCTTTGCCGGTCATTTAACGATTTCCGATAATGTAAAAATCGGTGCAAAATCCGGCGTTCATAAAAATTTGCCTGAAGGTTCCGTTGTACAAGGCTCACCGGTTGTAAAATATCGTGAATGGTACAGAATTGCATCTGTGTTGAAAAAATTGCCGGATATGTACCGTAAAGTTGAAAAAATATCATCAGAAAATAAATGAAAAATTTAAGAATATATTAATGCCTGATAAACAAAAAACAATATTAAATGATGTAACACTCAAAGGAACCGGATTACATACCGGTAAAAATGTTATTATCACATTTAAACCTGCAAAAGAAAATACGGGTTACCTTTTCAGACGTGTAGATTTAGACGGTCAGCCGGAAATTAAAGCATTAGCTGAGAATGTTGTAGAAACATCAAGAAGCACGGTATTATTTCAAAATAATGCAGCAGTTGCTACCGTTGAACATGTAATGTCTGCAATATACGGTTTGGGAATTGATAATTTAATTATTGAAATTGACGGTGCAGAAACCCCGATTTTAGACGGCAGTTCAAAATATTATACAAATTCACTTCTTAAAGCCGGAATTACGGAACAAAATGCAGAAAGAAAATATTTTCACATAACAGAAAAAGTTCATTTTGAAAATGACGGAACTTCAATTACAGCACTCCCTTCGGATAATTTAAGTTTTGAAGTTGAAATTGATTATCATTCAACAGTTTTAGGAAAACAAAAAGCTGTTTTAAACTCATTAGATGAATACTTAACAGAAATTGCACCATGTAAAACATTTGTTTTTCTTAAAGAATTAGAAATTTTATTAAAAAATAATCAAATTAAAGGCGGTGATTTATCAAACGCATTAGTTATTGTCGAAAAGGAATTTTCACAAAAAGAGTTTGACAGAATTGCAGATTTATTCAACAAAAAACATCAAAAATATCACGGAAGAGGTGTTTTAAATGAAGAACATATGACTTTCCCTAACGAGCCGGCTCGGCATAAGTTATTAGATTTAACCGGAGATTTAGCTTTAGCGGGAATGCGGATTAAAGGAAAAATAAAAGCCGTAAAACCGGGTCATTTTGCAAATACCGAGTTTGTAAAATTATTACGAAAACAAATTTTAGATGCAAAATAATTAATATATTATTTCGTTAAATATCAGATATTTAATTTTATGATAAGCCCTTCAGCAAACATACACCCAAAAGCACAAATAGCCGAAAGTGCAGTTATAGATCCTTTTGTATCAATTTCAGAAGATGTTGTAATAGGAGAAAATACACATATTCATCCCAATGTGGTTATTTTTGACGGTGCCAGAATAGGCGATAATGTTACGATTTTTCCCGGAGCCGTAATTTCCGCCGTTCCGCAAGATTTGAAATATCGGGGAGAAAAAACAACAGTTAAAATAGGCAACGGAACAATTATCAGAGAATTTGTTACAATAAATAAAGGTACAGCAGCAAAAATGCAGACAATTGTCGGAAATAATTGTTTGTTAATGGCATATTCGCATGTAGCTCATGATTGTATTCTGGGCAATAATATTATTCTTGCCAACGGTGTTCAACTTGCCGGAGAAGTTGAAGTTGACAATTTTGCTATTCTCGGAGGCGGAACTTTAGTGCATCAATTTACCAGAATAGGAAAACATGTAATGACACAAGGCGGTTTGCTTTTAGGCAAAGATATTCCTCCGTATGTTAAATCTGCACGAGAACCGGCTTCGTATGTCGGAGTAAATTCTGTCGGATTACGACGCAATCAGTTTCCTAACGAAAAAATAGCTTATATTCAAAATATTTACAGAATTATCTTTAATTCAGGATTAAACTATAAAGATGCCTTAGCGAAAGTCATTGAAATTATAGAAGATTCTCCCGAAAAAGAAGAAATTGTAAATTTTATCAGAACTGCAAAAAGAGGTTTGATAAAAAGTTAATAACTTAAGTTCAAAAAGTAATTTACGGAGTATTCATAAACTCTTAATTTACAGCCATCTGACAATCGAACAATCTTGACGATGTGCCAATAAAGGATGCTTCGGAAAAATACGAAAAGCATAATTAATACTTCCCGGTTTTGACGGTGTAAAATAAAATGAATAATAAACTAATGACCCCTCAACAGTTTCTCTTTGTAACTCAATTATTTCAGATATTTTCAATTCACCTTCATTATTTGATTCGCTGATAACCATTTCAACCCCGATATCTTCCGGTTTCAGACCGTTAATATTAAGTTTTATTCCTCCTTTATATGTTTGACCGGGAATTAAAGATTTATTTGTCAATTCATTAACATCAAATTGCTCAGCAGTAATTTTTTTCCATTCGCTTGCTATATTTTCTTTCCAATATGCAATTTCTTTTGCTTTTTCAAAATTTTCAGATGATAAAACGGTATATCTTTCTTTTAATTTAAGATAAAAACGGTTTCTGTAATCATTTATCATGCGTTCTGTAGTAAATTCAGGAGCAATTTCCGACATACACTTCTTTATATATAAAATCCAATCTTCCGGCAAACCGTCGGAATCTCGTTTATAGTATAAAGGAATTATTTCATCTTCTAATATCCTGTAAATTTGTTGTGCATCATATTCATTTTGAAGTTCATTATTTTTATAAGTATTGTGTTGTGATAAAGCCCAACCGGCATTCTCTTTGTATCCTTCAACCCACCAACCGTCTAATACACTAAAATTAAGAACCCCGTTCATAACAGCTTTCATACCGCTTGTTCCGGATGCTTCAAGCGGACGAACAGGTGTATTGAGCCAAATATCAACACCTCTCACCAGTTCTTTCGCCAAGGTCATATTATAATTTTCCAAGAATAAAATTTTCCCGACAAATTCCGGACGTTTGGAAATTTCGACAATTTGTTTAATAATTTCCTTTCCGCCTCCGTCTTTCGGATGTGATTTTCCGGCGAAAATAAATTGAACCGGAAATTTAGAATTATTTACAATTTTATTTAATCTGTCTAAATCTTCAAATAACAAATTGCCTCTTTTATAAGTGGCAAATCTTCTTGCAAAACCTATTGTAAGAACATTTTTATTAAAATTATTTTTAATTTGAGCAATCTCTTTCGGATTTTCATTCCTGTTAATCCGCACAGTATCAATTACTTCATTAATATAATTAGAAAGTTGTGTTTTTTGTTGTTGTCGTATTTCCCAGATTTCTTCATCTGAAATTTGATAGATTTTATTAAAGTCAATTTTACCGTCTTTTCCTTTAAGTTTTTCTTTCCAAATTGTTGAAGTCCATGTGGGATAATGGACACCGTTAGTTACGTAGCCTATATGTAATTCCTCGGGAAAATAACCCGGCCACATATTATTGAAAATAAATTTTCTGGAAACTTCCCCGTGCAATTTGCTTACACCGTTAATTTCCTGAGATGTATTTGCTGCTAATACACTCATTGAAAATTTCGCGTCTTTATCGGCATGATTTTCTTTACCGAGATTAAGAAACTTATTCCAAGAGATTCCTAATTTATTCGGATAATCTCCCATATATTGCATCATTAAACTTTCAGGAAAAGCATCATGCCCTGCCGGTACCGGAGTGTGGGTTGTAAATAAATTTGAAGCTCTTACAACTTCTAATGCTTCATTAAAAGACAATTTTTCTGCCTGCATCAGGCATTTCAAACGTTCTATAACCGTGAAAGCAGCATGTCCTTCATTCAAATGATAAATATCTTTTTTTATTCCCATTCGGTTAAGAGCTTTTACACCTCCTATTCCGAGAATCATTTCCTGACGTAAACGGTTTTCATTATCTCCTCCGTATAAGCGATAAGTAATTGCTTTATCTTCATCCGAATTATCGTTTCTGTCGGTATCCAAAAGAAACAGTTTAATTCTGCCTACATTAATTTGCCAAATTTGAACATAAACTTTTCGTCCCTCCATTTCTACTGCTACCGTAATTGCTTCTCCGTTTTCATCTTTGACAAGTTCTGCCGGAGTATCCATAAAACGTTGAGATTCATATACTTCATCCTGATATCCGTTTTGCGAAATTCGTTGTGTAAAATATCCTTGCCTGTAAAACAACCCGACAGCTGTCAGGTTATAACCGGAATCGCTTGCCTGCTTTAAATAATCGCCGGCCAAAACGCCTAAACCGCCGGAATAGATTCTTAAAATTCCGGTTAAACCGTATTCCATACTGAAATATGCAACGGACGGTAAATCGGGATTAAACGAAGTGTTGATATAATTCTCGAAATCATTAAAAACTTTCTCAAATTTTTTAATGAATTTTGTATCGTTTTGCAATTCTTTAAAACGCTCCTGCGTAATGGATTTCAACATCACAGCCGGATCGATACAATCACTGATTATATCGTAATTACTTATGTATTTAAATAATTCAACAGCGTCATTGTTCCACGACCACCAAATATTACGAGAGAGTTCGTCAAGTTTTTTAAGTTTTCCTGTATAATGCGGTTGTATGCTGACTGTGTGCCAATTAGGCAAGTTTTTTATTGTATTCATTATTGTAGTTTTGATTTTTGTACAGTAATAAAAATAAGATTAAATATAGTTCAAGCAGAAAGCACTCCGATAAAAGAGTGCTTTATCTTTTTTTAATTGAACATTATCATTACATATTTGCTTTAATTTTATTAGTGATTTCAGCAAATTCTTCATTTGTTAATTTTAGTTTCTCTCTTTTAAAATTGAGCTCGGCTTCATCTTTAAACGGAATTAAATGAATATGTGCGTGAGGAACTTCTGTTCCTATAACAATTAGTCCGACACGGATACAATCGGTTGCTTTATCAAGTGCTTTTGCAATTTTCTTGGCAAAAACCATCATACCTCCGAGTGTTTCGTCATCAACATCAAATAAATAATCAATTTCTTTTTTGGGAACAACCAATGTGTGTCCTTTTGTTAACGGATTAATATCCAAAAAAGCAAAATAGTTTTCATTTTCGGCTATTTTATACGAAGGAATTTCTCCGTTTATTATTTTTGTGAAAATTGATGCCATATTTTTTAATTTTAAATGGAGATGTCAAGAATTTCAAAAGTAACAATACCTGCAGGAACCTGAATATCAACTTTGTCTCCTTTCATTTTCCCGAGAAGTCCTTTTGCGATGGGAGTTTCAACAGAAATTTTTTTTTCTTTTATATTAGCTTCTCTTTCGGAAACAATTGTGTATTCCGTTACCATCCCGTTTTGAATATTTTTCAACTTTACTTTATTCATAATTTGAACATGTGAAGTGTCAATCATAGATTCATCAACAATTTTTGCATTTCTGAGCGTTGCCTGAAGTTGAGCAATTTTCATTTCCATCATACCCTGTGCTTCTTTAGCAGCATCATATTCAGCATTTTCCGAAAGATCACCTTTATCTCTTGCTTCTGCAATTTGTTTTGACAATTTCGGGCGTTCAACCATAGTCAAATGTTCAATTTCTTCTTTCAGGTTTTTAAACCCTTCTTCTGTTAAATAAACTATATCTGCCATAAATCTTAAATTAAAACAGTAAAAAAAGAAAGAATCTCAAAGTATTTATTTATTAATACTGCAAGACTCTTTATAGAATGCAAATATACAAAATTTTGTATCGAACTGCAAGTTTTTTAAATTTTGAAAATAATTTTTCGGTTTTCTACCTGAACCATCTTTTAGGATATTCTGAAGAGTCGTGTTTTTTATTTCCTTCTTTATCTCTTTTATTTTTATGAAGTTTTTTATTTTGAATTCGATCTCTTTTTGTAATTCTTTTTTGATCTTTTTTAATTCTCTTCTTAACTTCCTTGTTTTGAAGAGCATAACTCCGTTTTTTTCTTAGTCGCAATAATTTCTCCGTAAATTTTTCTTGTTTGGATCGTGCTTTTTTAAAAATCATTTTTTCAATGCCGCTTAAACGCATTCCTTTACCCTTGTTCAGTATTATTTGTTCATTATCGGTAAGCGAATAACGTCTTCTTAATCGCTGCTCTTTTCTGTCGTATTTAAGAATGACTTTATTTTTCCTTACGGCTTCTTGTTTTGCTTGTAACTTAAATTGTTTATTTACTGTTTTATACCTTTTTATATCCGATATTGTATCATCAGGAGAAGTATCTGACTTCTTTAAGCGGTCATAAATCATTGTTTTTCGGTATCTTGAAATACGTCGGTTTATTAATTTTTTTCTGTATTTATACGACATATTTCCCGAAAATTTCAATATCAATTTGTCGATAAAAGTTTTATCTCGCTTCATATCAATTTTTTTAACACGAGGAGAATTTGTATATTTTTTTACATAATGGTTTCTGTCATAATCATCCCAGGCACGTAATAGAGAGTCTTGCTGTTCTGCATTTAATTTCAACCAGATACCGGGCGAAATTCTCTGAGGTTTTTTGTTTTTTCCGGAATTATTCAAACTGTCATTTTTCAATCTTGTTTTTCCGGTTAAAGAATCGTCAGAAAGAGAATCTGATTGCATTAAAGTACTGTCATTTTTATTTTTATGTCTGAACAAATTTTTGAAAGAAAATTTCTTCTTTTGAGATAGTGTATCCTCAGTTTGCTTTTTTTCTTTTTTGTGTCGTTTAAAAAGATTTGAAAAAGAAAATTTATGTTTTACAGATATTGTATCGTTTTGGGTAACTAAGGTATCTGAATTAGTACTGTTGTCAACATTGTCTTGTGCCGAAACAGAAGAAAATATCAATAGAAAGATTGAAATTATGAGTATATATTTAGTTTTTTTTGTAACTTGCATCATTGAAAAGCATCAAATTTAATGCTAAAAAAATTGAATACCGTAAAATTATGATGAAAACAGCATATTCCAATTTAAAAACACCATTTTATTATATTTTATTATTCAGCCTTCTTCTTTTTTCGACTTGTGATAAAAATAATAATCCGATACCGAATGTTTATGTTGATATTCCTATTGACTTAACCGATCCGTTATATTATGATTTGCAATCTGTCGGAGGCTACGTATATATTACAGGCGGCGTAAACGGTATTCTCGTGTACCGAAGTTCTGCCGATGAATTCAAAGCCTATGAACGCACTTGTCCGTACGATCCGGATATCGGAAGAATTAGTGTAGATGATTCAAGATTG
This sequence comes from Bacteroidota bacterium, assembly GCA_024277895.1. Classification (GTDB taxonomy): domain Bacteria; phylum Bacteroidota; class Bacteroidia; order Bacteroidales; family JAADGE01; genus JAADGE01. Next base: position 9,256 of record JAJRUH010000001.1, read on the forward strand.
AATGCTGTTGACTCTGTGGGTTGTAAATCTGAGTTTTCATTATTGTTAGACGGTGCTGTTTCTAAAGGCCCTTCACAATATCCGCTCAAACAATATAACTGTATTTATGACAGAAATGCCCAATATTTACGTATTAAAAATTAAAAAAGCCCGATTGCTCGGACTTCATTAAAAACAAAATATCTTTCTAATATCTGTAATGATCAGCTTTATAAGGTCCGTTAATCGGAATATCAATATATTCGGATTGTTGCTTAGTTAATTTTGTTAATTTAGCACCGACGTGCTCTAAGTGTAAACGTGCAACTTCTTCGTCCAAATGTTTCGGCAGTCTGTAAACACCGGTTTCATAGTTCTTATTCCAAAGTTCTATTTGAGCCAATGTTTGGTTTGTGAAAGAATTGCTCATTACAAAAGACGGGTGTCCCGTAGCATTTCCGAGGTTTACCAAACGACCTTCAGAAAGTAAAATAATTGAATGTCCGTCGGGGAATACAAATTGATCAACTTGCGGTTTAATGTTTATGCGTTTTATTCCCGGGTAGTTTTCTAATTTGCTTACTTGAATTTCATTATCAAAATGCCCGATATTGCAAACAATTGCTTTGTCTTTCATTTTTTCCATATGTTCTATGGTGATAACGTCTTTATTTCCGGTAGTAGTAACATAAATATCTCCTTCGGGAAGCATATCTTCAATAGTTTTTACGGCAAAACCTTCCATTGCCGCTTGCAGTGCACAAATAGGGTCAATTTCAGTTACTGTTACTCGTGAACCGTATCCGATGAATGATTTTGCGGAACCTTTTCCTACGTCTCCGTATCCGAGTACGACAATTTTTTTTCCGGCAAGCATAATATCTGTTGCTCTTTTTATTCCGTCGGGTAGGGATTCCCTGCAGCCGTATGTATTGTCAAATTTCGATTTTGTAACAGAATCGTTTACGTTGATAGCAGGGAATAATAATTTTCCTGCTTCATGCATTTGATACAAACGATGTACGCCCGTTGTGGTTTCTTCCGAAACACCTTTGATTGATTTTGCCGATTTATGCCATTTTTGCGGATATTCTTTTAAAGTTGCTTTAAGTTTTTTAAATAATTCAATTTCATCTTCCTGTTCAAAATTTTCGTTTAAAATTGAAGGATTATCTTCGACTTCATATCCTTTAATGACCATCATAGTAGCATCACCGCCGTCGTCAACGATTAAATCGGGAGTTTCTCCGTTCGGGAAAGTAAGAGCTTGTTCGGTGCACCACCAATATTCTTCTAATGTTTCACCTTTCCAAGCAAAA
>JAJRUH010000005.1 GCA_024277895.1 Bacteroidota bacterium
CTGATGCAAATCTTGTTGCCAATGAATTATATCCGGGAGAAAACGGTGTATGGTCTTTAATCAGCGGTTCCGGTAATATTCTTACTCCTTCAAGTAATGAAACGGTTATAACCGGACAAGGTGCGGGTGTAAATGTTTTCCGTTGGACCGTTACCGGAAACGGGTGTACGGATCAGGATGAAGTTCAGGTTTCTGAGAATTCATTTGTTACCAGTGCCGGATTTAATGATGACGTTTGTGATACAACAGTTACATTACAAGCACAAGATCCATCACCGGGAACTGGAATTTGGAGTTTTTCCGGACCGGGTGTTGTTATTGTTACACCGACTTCAAATACTACAGTTGTAAATGGATTACAAGATAATTCACCTCATACTTTCCGTTGGACAGTTTATAAAAACGGATGTTATGCTTGGGATGAGGTTATTATAACAAATAACTTAGTACATGCTCATGCAGGCGGCAATCAATTTGTTTGCAATTCGCAGGCGACCTTATCTGCCGAAGAACCTGTTGCGGGTACAGGAGTGTGGACAATAAGTGCCGGTGCCGGTACTATTGCAAATGATACCTATTACGGTACTTCGGTAACGGGTTTGGTTAAAGGAACAAATACCTTAACTTGGACAGTAACCAACTTAACATGTACAGATGTTGACAATGTTGTTATTACAAATAATGAAGTAACAGCTACTGCCGGTGCTGATAAAGCAATTTGTCAGGATTTTACTAATTTATCCGGTGATCAACCGCAAAACGGAGGATACGGTGTATGGGAAACTGCCGGCGGACCGGGTGTTGTTCAAACACCTTCAGCGTTTAACAGTGCTGTTACAAATTTACAAAGAGGAGTTAATACGTTCCGTTGGACAGTTTATGAAAACGGTTGTGATAACGGCGGAGATTTAGTACAAATATTAAATAATGATTTTGATGCTTATGCAGGTGAAGATGAAATTTTACCGCCTTTAACAACGGCAACAAATTTTAATGCGACTCTTCCTGCCGGTGCAACAGGTCAGTGGTCAATACTCTCCGGAAGCGGAAATATTGCTAATTTAACCAATCCTACTTCATATGTAGATAATATGCCTACAGGAGTGAATCAATTTACTTGGACGGTAACAAAAACAAACGGTTGTTCTGATTCTGATGATGTTGCATTAACAGTTGCTAATTTCGTACCCTTTGCAGGTAATGATCAAATTGTCTGTACGGATACCGCTAAATTAAATGCTCATTCCGAATTAGGAGCCAGTTCTCAAACATGGTCAATTGTCAGCGGAGGAGGAAATTTTGATGATATTCACGATCCTAAAACTGTTGTAAGAGGCATCAGCAAAGGATCTAATGTCTATCGCTGGACTGTTAGTTATACAGGTTATTCTGCTTACGATGATGTTATTATTTCAAATGATTCTATTTTTGTTGATGCAGGGGATGATGCAACATTATGTTATCGTTCACATCAAATGAATGCTCAACATCTTAACGGAGCAAGTGAAATCTGGACTGTGGTCGGTCTCGGAGGCGGAACAATTGTTAATAATTCACTTTGGAATACTGTTGTAAATGACTTAGAACCGGGTACAAATTATTTTGAATGGTATGTTGATAACGGTAATTGTATTTCCAGAGATACTGTTGCTATTACTTATAACTTACCTCCGATTGCTCGATTTGAAACAGATCCGACAACTTTCTGTGCACCGGATTCTGTAACAATTCATAATACTTCTGATTATTATCCCGGATTAACCCAACCTGATGAATTCCGATGGAGAGTTGAAGATAATTATATCGGAACAACCTATAATGTAAATGATGATATAACGCATTACTTTACTAATACAGGTACTTTAGATTCAACATTTAATATAATTTTGGTTGCTATTGACTATGACACGCAATGTACGGATACTTTTACTTCAACGGTAACAGCTTATGCAGTGCCGAAGGTGGAATTCCGTATCGGCGGTTCTCATGAAAGGAGAATCCCGAATGCAATATTCACTTTTGAAAACAGAAGTGCTGTTAATTTAGATTCTTATTATTGGGATTTCGGGTGGAACGGTATTAATCGTTTTGATACGAATTTTGTCGGATCATTCGATTTTACTTATACCGATCCCGGCACTTATGTTATAACATTAGACGGTACCAGTGCAGGGCAATGTGACGGAGTTTACAGAGATACGGTTGTTGTTCTGCCGCCTTGTCCTTTTTCATATGACGACGGCTCTTTAATTGCTAAGGGATGTCAGGATTTATCAGTCGATTTTGATGATAAAGTTTATTATGCTGATTCTGTATTATGGAAATTCTATGATATTTACGATGATAATTATTCTGATACATCATCTCGCGAAAATAATCCGCAATTTATTTATGATGAGCCCGGTGAATATCATCCGACTATTATTGCATGGAATGCTGCCTGCGGTACTCAATCTAATCCGTTTTATACTCGTACTGATACGGTCATAGTATATCCGAGACCGGTTGTTGACTTTGATGTTTCTCCGAGATTGGTTATGTTACCCGATCAATTGTTATCATGTTATAATTATTCGGATTACGGTACCAGATATTTATGGGATTTCGGAGATGAGTCAACCGTTGATTCTAATCCTGAAATAGCAGATGAAAATCCGCAACATAAATATACCGAAGCAGGAGTGTATGATATAACTCTGAATGTATGGAGTGAGCATGATTGCTTTGATTCTAAAACTATAAGAGATGCAATTATTGTAAAAGGCGAGGGTCAAATCGAGTTCCCGGATGCTTTTACGCCGGATCCAAACGGACCAAACGGCGGAGTTTATCCTTGTACACCCGATAAATATCTTGTAGACAGAGATCATCCGAATGATGTTTTTTACCCAAAAGCATACGGTGTAGTTGATTATCAACTTGATATTTATAATCGTTGGGGCGAGAAAATCTTTACAAGTTACGAGTTGTGTAAAGGTTGGGACGGATATGTGAACGGTGTTCTTGCTCCGCAGGATGTATATACTTGGAGGGTTGCCGTAATTTATAAAAACGGACATCCCGAAAAGAAATACGGCAGTGTTACACTATTGAGATAACCACAATTTTATAAACCGTAAAAAAGCCCGGCAAATTTGCCGGGCTTTTTTTTACTTTCAACTTTTAACTTTATAACTCCTTAACCAATGCCCCCCATTTCTTATCAATTACAAAATTATGTTTCAAATAATAGTTGCCGAATAAAAAATGTGCTTTAATGGTTTTTATCCCTTTAACTTTCATTCTGGTAAAAAAATCTTCCATCATAGCAGAACCTATTCCTTTACCGTGCAATACGGAAGTTACTGCCATACCGTCAATTAGAACAACATTTTTTTCTAATTCTTTATAGCATAAACCTCCTATTAATTGTTCGTTAGAATCTACAACTATGAAATGTTTGTCAAGTTTAGATATTTCTTTAGGGTAATTTTCTTTGTAAAATAATTTATATAAGGAACCGACTTCAGATGTTTCAAGTGTTTCGCGCATAGTGTATTCAATTTTATCTTTATCTTTCAGAATTGATTTAACAATAACTTGTTCTTCTTCTTTTTCGCCTACAATTAATATGTCTATATTTTGTTTACGTTTTATTCCCGGAAAAACCATTTTTTCAAAAACTTTTTTGTCTGTTCTGTTTGTAAGAACGGATTGTAAATCAGATAATTCAGTTAGTTGTATCGGAAGTGAATTTTTATCATTTGTCATTTTATTTAACAAATTGTCAAATGTGTTTTGTACCGATTTATCAGCATTTTTAAAATAGGTTTGTCGGTAGAAATGATACCGTACAATTTCGGGATATTTTTTCAATCCGTATAAATCATATAATTCAGAAATTGTTTGCTGTTTCGCTGCAGGTGTTGAATCGGAGTTTCTGTTAGACCAGTTATCATATCTGTCAGCTGCATTAAAAAGAGCCAATGGCAAATATTCACGATTCCTGAAAGTTTTAAAATATTTACTTAGGGCATCTGTTATTATTTTCTCATTATTATTTGGTTCTGAAATTAATTTTAATTCATTAAGTAATTGTTTTAAAACTGATAATCCTTTTTCTTTACCTAATGCTTCAATGCAGGAATGAAAAATCCATCTGGTTTTTAAAAAACGTTTTAGAATCGGATAATGTGCAAATACTTGTTTGTAGAAATTGTGATAAACAGCTAAAAAAATATCTTTGATATTATTTGTATATCGCTTGTTTGATAATGAAATAACTAATGCATTATCGGAGAAATCATTTTCAGGAAGAGCTGCATTATTCGGTGAAATTACTCCGGGCAAAATCTCTTTATTACTATAATCCCAGGCTTTGTAGAATGCACTGATTGAACGGATATATATTTTTCGCCAAGTATTTGTTTGTTCAAAATGGCCGGATGCCTGAACTTCTGCAATTGTTCGTATTTTATCCCAGGCTGTAAGCATACTCAAATATGAGGAAACGGATATGTTTTTTTTGGGATTTGCACAACCGAAAATTGAAACTGCCGGCATTTTAAAAGGGTAACCGCCCAATGCAATTTGGTGATATAATGTTTCCAAACCATCAGAAGTTTTTAAATGATTGTCGATAACAATGTGTAAGTTATAATGTTTTCCTTTCAATGTATTAATACTCATTCTGTAATGTTTAGTATTTCGGTAACTTTTAATTGCGGAAACCCACATCCCGGCTTTCGGAACTTTGTTTAAATTGAAATTAAAATCATCATATATTATATAAACGGCTTGTTTTAATGTGTTTGATGAAGCTAATTTTTCTATAAGTTCTTTTTTGTCATCATTTGTTATTATGTCATCAAAAATTAACTTTTCATTCCATTCTTTTTCAGAAATTTTTTCGGTTCTTTTGTTTACATACTTTTCAAAATTTTCATACAACTCATAAAAATATTTTTTTGTTTTTTTGCTGATAACAGGATCTTTTTTTAATAAAATCCAAGATGCAAATTCAGCTCTTAATGATTTGTAATACTTCGGATGTTTAATTCCGAATTTTAATAAAAGTTTAAAAATATTATCAAATTGTTTTATTGTATTTTTATCGGCCGGCCAGTTAAGTTTAGTTCTGTATTGATGCATTCGTTTTCTGAAAACATCTAATTGCCTTAAAGAGAATGAGTTTTTTGCTAATGAATTAATGCTTTTTTCATTGAGGAATGTTTTTCCGGAATTAATAAAAGCGGGTAATAAATTTTCAAAATTAGGTTCGGGGTCTTTAGACAGTAAAATTCGGTAGGCTTCAATTCTTAGTTTTTCATTTTTATGACATGCAAGTGATTCTAATCTTTTTCGAATTATTTCAGCTTTGTTTTTTTCATATTCAGGAAATATTTGCTCAATTTTCTGTAAACTTTCAAGTGCTTTTTTAGGTTCGCAATGTAATGTTTCGGAAATTAATTGATTTAAAAGTACCAAATCAAAATCGTTCATTCCCGGAAGATGTTCTATGTCATAGGATTTATAAGTTTTTGCATTTGTTTCGGGAATACAAATTTGCGGTTCGAAATTTTTCAGAGGAATATCATAACTTTCTTTGCAGGGCGAAAAATTTATTAATTCAGGGTTTCCTATCCAAAGTTTCGGTTGTCTTATTAACCTGCCTAAATCTATTGAATTATTTGTGAGGGTATAATTTAAATCTCCTATTGTAAATGTATGTTTTTTATTTGTTTTTTGAACTCTTAAATATTTTTTATCTGCCCTGTTGAATAATCCTTTTTTAGTAATGATTATATCTGTTTCCAAAATTCCCAAATCTCTGTAAAACCACCGCGGAATAATAATTTCAAAATCTTTATTTTTAAATTTAATGTGGTTTGATTTATATAATTCGGTTATTAATTCGTTAAAATTTTGTTCAATAATTTTTCTCTTGAAAGAACCTTTCGGTGTAAGTTCTTCTTTTTTAAATTCTCTTTTAAGAATGCTGAAATTTACAACTCTTTCGTAAGGTGCCAGGTCTTTATTGGCTGTCATTACAATTTGATGAAAATATTCGTTTATATTATCGTTTTTTTGAGATATCTTATAAACAGGATCTTCTTTGTCCGGTACGATTAACAAAACATTGTACAGCTTTCCGTCTCCTACTAAAAAAGTTTGCTTTATTCCTGGAACACCCGTAAACTTTTTTTCAACTTTTAAAGGTGCAACCGTTTGCCCTTTATTGTTTTTATAAATGTCTTTAACTCTGTCAATTATTTCGTGATGCCCGTTTTTGTCTATTTTAAAAATATCGCCTGTTGACAACCAATATTCTTCTTGGTCGGGGTAGGGAATGATATCATCGGGACCTGCATCTTCAAGATATTTTGCAATATAATGTCCTTTGATTTCAAGTTCTCCGTTTTCCTTTAAACGAGTTTGTATTCCGGGCAGAGGAATTCCGGTTGAATTGTCTGTATAATCATCTGAAGGGGTCATTGTAATTCCGCCTGTTGCTTCTGTCATTCCGAATCCGCTGTTCAGAGAAATTCCGTGTTTATGAAAAAATCGAAAAATTTTAGGGTCGAGATAACCGGCTGCAGATAATCCCCAATGCAAATTGTTTCCTGTTATGTTACGGATAATCTTATCTTGTTCTTTTTTATTTTCAGTTCCTTTAAATGAATCAATACAAGATTCATAGAGTTGTGTCCAACGAACGGGAACACTTATAAATCCGGTCGGATTTTCTTTCGGAAATAATGAAAGCAGAGTATCGGATGACGAATTTTCGGCAAATACATAAGTTCCGCTCCAAAAAATACTGCCTGTTAATTCCAAAAAACGCCCGAATGTGTGAAAAAGCGGAAGATAGCAAATCATTTTTTCGTTATTGCCGACTTGCGGAATAGCCAATGCTCTTGCAAATCGTTTACTGATAATATTATACATGGAAAATGAAACTCCTTTGGGCATGCCGGTACTGCCGGAAGTAAACATTGTTGTAGCAACTTGGTTTAAAGGTTTTTTCTTGCGATTATTAAGAATTTTGTCAGCTTCTTTTAATGATATTTGCTTACTTTCTTGACTTAAATAATAATTTGCCTGTGACAATCTTGCCGAATTTGCTTCAGTAACTATTATTTTAATATTCTTTTTTAATAAATTTCTTACAGAACTAACAACTTTTAAACGTTCGGGCGTATCTGTTATAACAATATTAATATCAAGTTTTTTAAAAATATAGCTTAAGATTTCTTCATTAAAATGAATATTCAGGGGAGTATTAAAAATATCATAGGATAAACAGGCCAAATCACTTATTGCACTTTCAGGACGATTTTGTGAGAAAATTGCAACACGCGGATTTTCGGGTTTAATTGTATAAATAAAAGCAGCAATTTCTTTCATATAATTAAAGGTCTGTCGGTATGTCCATTCAAAAATTTTTGATTTTCGGGTTCCTTTAAATAATGCTTTGTCCGGATGTTCCGAAACTCTTTGTTCAAACATTGCTTTAAGACCGTAATCGGTTTTTTGCAGAGTTTTAAATATTAAATTAATCAGATTATCTTTTAAATCATGACTTGTTATTTTTAATAAAAAATCAGATTTTCTGCATTCGTTCAGAAAGGTTAATAATTCATTGGTATGTGTTTCCGATTTAAGGTAAGTACTTATTAAATCGAATAATTCTTTAATTTCTTCCGATGTATTGTTTTTTTTTAAAAGCATTTTAATGTGTTCCGAGTTTATTATTCAAATGAGTTGTTTGTTATTATATGAGCAAAAATAGAAGAATACCTCAAATTAATTGAATTATACTATGTTTTTTTTAACTGTTAGTTATTATAAATTTTTGACCGAAGAAAAAATATAAATAATCGGTATATTTTGTTATTGTTTTTTTAAACTTCAATATCTTTTGTTACCGTTTCGTTTATTCTGTGTTTTATATCACTAAAAAAATATTGGAGATTTGTGTCTTTTCCGTAAATGTATTGTTAATTTTGCATTTAAAATAAAATTTAAATCGTATGCGTGAATTAGAAATATTAATGAACCCCAATAAACTTGTTCAACATCTCAAAAAACCCGCAAGTGAATTTACTCGATATGATATTATTAAATTTATTGATGATAATAATATTGAAATGCTTAATTTCAGATATGTCGGTGAAGACGGGAAACTGAAAATATTAAATTTTGTTATAACAGGAAAAAATTATTTAGAATCTATATTATCAACCGGTGAACGTGTTGACGGTTCAAGTTTGTTCTCATATATTCATGCCGAAACAAGTGATTTATACGTAATTCCGCGTTTCAGCACGGCATTTGTAAATCCTTTTGCCGAAAAACCTACTTTGGATATTTTATGTTCGTTCTACACAAAAGACGGAAAACCTCTTGAAAGTGCCCCTGAATATATTTTGAAAAAAGCACATAAAGTTTTCAAAGAACAAACCGGTTATTCTTTTAAAGCAATGGGCGAACTTGAATATTACATTATAGGGAAAAATGACGATTTGTATCCTGCTGTCGACCAAAAAGGATACCATTCTTCTTTACCGTTTACAAACTATGAAAATTTGCGTCTCGAAGCGATGCAGTTAATTGCTCAATGCGGCGGTAAAATAAAATACGGACATTCGGAAGTAGGGAATTTCAAAGACGGTGATTTAATGTATGAGCAGCACGAAATAGAATTTATGCCTGTTGACCCTGAAAATGCCGTAGAACAATTGATTGTTGCAAAATGGATTTTAAGAATGCTCGGAAATAAATACGGACTTGTAATAAGTTTTGCTCCGAAGATTACCGTAGGTAAAGCCGGCAGCGGATTACATATTCATTTTCAAATTGATAAAGATGATGTCAATGTTATGGCCGATGAAGTAGGTTTAACGGATATTGCAAAAAAAGCAATAGCGGGTATTCTTGATAAAGCTCAATCTCTTACCGCATTCGGAAATACAATACCCACTTCTTATTTGCGTCTTGTTCCGCATCAGGAAGCACCTACCATGGTTTGTTGGGGCGACAGTAATCGCTCGGTTTTAGTAAGAGTTCCGCTTGGTTGGATTGCAAAAACCAATATGATAAAAGATGCAAATCCTCAAGAAAGACGAAAAGTACCTTATGGTACCGGAACACAAACAGCTGAATTTAGAGCACCGGACGGATCAGCAGATTTATATCATTTAATTGCAGGTTTGATTTTAGCTGCCAAAGAAGGTTTGCTTAATCCTAATTCATTAAAAGAAGCAGAAAATCTTTATGTTA
>JAJRUH010000119.1 GCA_024277895.1 Bacteroidota bacterium
GGTAAGTCTTTAATAAAGTAATCAGTAAAAATTATTATTTGTTAATTTTTTGGATTAGGCAAAAAAAGAGGGGCAAGCTACTCATATCGCGTCGCTGCGACCTCCGTACCCTTGCTTCCGTCAAGACCTGGGGGATTGGGAGGGAGCTGACCGTATAAGACTTACCCCGCCGCAAATATATAAACTTTCTTTTTATACGAAAAGTTTATAAAACTAAAAGTTGAAAAATTTTCTTTACATTTGTAAATTATGAACTTACGAGAAAGAGGTTTTGAAAAAGAATTTGAATTTATTACTTCGCGAAGCAGCGGTGCCGGCGGTCAGCATGTTAATAAAACGGAATCGAAAGTTGAATTAAGGTTCAGCATAGATAATTCCGTAATTCTTTCCGAAAACGAAAAATCGGTTTTGAAAGAAAAACTTGCTTCAAAGATTAATAAAGAAGGGTTTTTGCAAATTATTACTCAGCAGGAAAGAAGTCAGATAAAAAACAAGAAAATTTGTATCGAAAAATTTTATGTTCTTCTGGAAAAGGCATTGATTAAAAAGAAAAAACGCAAAAAAACAAAACCGAGTTTGAGTTCAATTTTTAAACGATTGGAAAGGAAAAAGAGACAATCCGAAAAAAAAGAACGCAGGAAAAAAGATTTTTCAGATATGTAATTCATTGTTTTTCAGGAAAGGGACAACATCGGTAATGTCTTCGGTAAGGCAATATTTTATGTCTTTTTCAAGAAAATGAAGTTTTGATTTTAATCGAGGAGAATTATTTATTACAAAATTAAAATAAGAATTTCCCGAGTTTTTATAAATATTTAATGCCAAATTTGTTGCTTCCGGAGTTTCAAATTTTTGTTTTTGCAGAAGCAAATGTGCCAATCTGCCGGCAAATAAGGTGTCTTCGATATTTACGGTATTTTTCCAAGCGGAGCATAAAATCAGGATGTTTTTGTTTTTTTTGATAAGGTATTCCGTTAAAGCAGAGATATTTATAAAAGAGCCGATAATTAATTCCGTGTTTTTGTGCTTGTCGTTTTTAACAAGATTTACGGCTTGTGTTCCGTTGGTTGTCGTAAAAGCTAATTTTTCGCCTTTTATTTTTTCTTCCGTAAAGTTAAAAGGTGAGTTTCCGAAATCGAAACCGTTTAGTTTTTTACCGTTGCGTTCTCCGGCAATTATATAATTTAGTTTTTTGTATGATAATGCAGTTTCAATTTCGGAAACGGGAACAATAAATTTTACGCCGTTCATAAAAGCCGTGCAAATTGAAGCACTTGCGCGAATTGCATCAATCATTACGACAATCGTATTATTTTCGGCATAAAATTGATACAGAGCAGGAGAGAGACAGACGTTTATTTTTTTCATTTAAAACCGGTATTTTTTTCTTTTAAAGTTACTGAATAATACTGATATTTTTATTAGTATCTGTTTCTATATTAAATCTCACACAGATAACACAAATTCACACAGAAATATTTGTGAAGCTCTGTGAGTTCTGTGTGAATACATCACTGTTTTTTAACAGTTTAACAATCATATTCAAAATCAACTAAACGTCTAATTCGATAAAGTTATATCAATTTGTTCTGCCAGTTGAATTAACTCTTTTACAAGAGGTTCAAGTTTGGAAACCGGGATGTACGGAAAAAAATTAAATCCATATCTGAAACTGCAAAAAATAGTATCATTACTGAAAGAAAGTGTTTCAAGTTGAAATATATTTTTTGTATAAAAGGAAACTGTCAGATTAAGAAATTTCCGGTTTTCCTTTATTTTTTCTGCTTGATTATTATGAGCTCTGATAGTTTTGAAAGTACGATTAAATTTTCGGTCAGATGTTTTAAAATCAATAATATTTTTTTCGAGTCTGATTGTCGGTTTACGAAATGCTATTTCTAAACCGTCGAATCTGTTTCTGTAATTTACTTTGATTACAGGATTCATTGAATTGAAAGGAAGAACTGATATTTTATGTCCGTTAATATTACCTGTAAGCTCTCCGAATTCCTTTATGTAGTCAGATTGAATATGTTTTAAACCAATTTTTGAAGCAATTATCGGTAATTTTCGATAAGACAATTTGCCGGCAATCCAATCAATCAGAAAAGCTTTTAATATCCACAACACTGCCACCGGTGAAAAAACAGAAAGAATAAGTAATTGTTTAAAAAAATATTTTACCGAGAATATCATCTGTTTTATATTTAGTTTAATATACAAACTTCGTGTTTACAGCGAAAACCATTTTTTTTGAGATCTCAAAACCTGTTCTATAACGTCTCTTACGCAACCGCTTCCTCCGTTTTTATCCGAAATATAATGAGCAATTCCCTGAATTTCTTCAACTGCATCGGCAGGGCAGGTTGCCAAGCCCGATATTTTCATAACTTCATAATCCGGAATATCGTCGCCCATATACAAAATTTGTTCGGGTTTCAGATTGTATTTCATATAAAAATCTTCGTAATCGTCGAGCTTGTTTTGCGAAGCAAGATAAATATCGGTAACACCCAAATCTTTAAAACGTTTTCTTACGCTTTCGGAATTTCCGCCGCTTATTATTCCGATTATAAAGCCCTTGTCAACGGCTGTTTTTACGGCAAAACCGTCTTTTACGTTCATATGCCGGGTAAGTTTTCCGTCGGTATGCAATACAATATTTTCGGAAAAAACTCCGTCCACATCAAAAACAAATGCTTTTATGTCTTTTAATCGTTCTTTGAAATTATCCATTTTTTAAAATTAAAGTTCGGTTACTCCGAATTCCAAAACAGCATAAGGTTTGTTTTTGGAAATTTCGGTAAATTTTTTGTGTGCTTTTTCAAGTAAATCTTCAGGTCTTAAATCGTTGTATTTGTCGCCTCTTTGAAAAGGTCCGTATGTGCTTACGCCGAGCCAGTCAATATATTCGTCGCCGGGATAATAAAGAACGGGGTCGTTCCAATTTTCTTCGGGGTCGCTGTTTACGTCAAAGTGAAAAAACCAAGTGATATTATCGGCACCCGCTTCACGGGAAATATCAATTATGTGCCTGTATGCGTCTCTGAAAATTTCGGGACCGTCGGGATAATCGGGGTCTCCGTATCCGTCGGTTGTGCCTTTGCCGTAATATTTTCCGTTCCACGAAAACCAATATCCGTTCATTTCGGTTCCGAATTCAATCAATAAATTTTCGTCAATATCTTTTGCCTCTTCAAACCAAGCGGTTAAATCACTGTCATATTCTCCGTTTATAAGGTCTTTTAAATTCCAAACAGGGTCAATGCGGTATTCTTCAAATTCGCTTCTTGCCATCATTCTTATAAAAGGTGTTCGTCCGGTATTAATAATCGTTTGAACTTCATCGTAAGGAAATTCGATTTTATCATTCCAATTATTAGAAAAATATGCCCAAGCAATTTCTTTTCCGATTAGTGTTTCGTAGTTTGTAATTCTTTCTTTACTTACGCAATCTTCCTCTCCGCAAAAATCGGGGAAAGAAGCAAAATATTTTTTTCCGTCAAGCGGAATAAGTTTATTGTTTTCAAATTCACAAACGGAAATAAAATCATTTGAATTTATCAGATTTTTAAAGGTTTCTGATGATTTTTCGGAAGAATTTACTTTTAGATAAGTATTGTCAAAATTTTCATTCCAATATGAAACGGCATAAATGTCGTCGTAATTTTTTAAAGCGTTAAAATAATCGGTAAGCCATTCGGATTTTGAGTGAAAAAGCGAAAAGTTTTTTTTGCAGGAACCGGACAGGATTATTACTGCGATAAAAATAAAATGTTTTAATTTCATCGGGTTTATTTTTTTGTTTTAGAAATGTTATCGCTGACAAACTTATAAATTTTTTGTAAATCAGGTTTGTTTTTCAGCAATTCGAGATGTTTTTTCAAAATTTTTTCATCGTTTCTTACGGCGGGTCCGGTTTGTATTTTGCCGGGGCTTTCTTTTTTCAGTTTTTCAAAAGTTTCTTGAAGCAGAGGCAGTAAAATATCAAAATCAATATTGTTTTCTTTTAAAATTTCTTCGGCAATTCCTGCCATTCTGTTTGTGAAGTTGTTAGCAAAAACGGCGGCAATATGTATGTATTTTCGTTGTTCCGAATTGATGTTTTTTACATTTTCGCTTATTGCGGAAGCCGTTTTCAGAATAAAATTATAGTTAAAACCCGAATTTGCCTCGATGCAAACAGGTATGTTTTTAAAATCAAGAATTTTATTTTTAGAAAATGTTTGCAAAGGGTAAAATACGCCGTAATTTCCGGAAAGAGTTTTTAAAATATCGGCAGGAACGCTTCCTGCGGTATGAACGATCAAATTATTTTCGATTTTTTTTTTCAGAAGGGTATTTTCTGCTAAATTAAAAACAGCATTGTCGGTAACCGATATTATGTATAAGTCTGCATTTGAAGGAATATTGTTTATCTCGAAAGAGTAGGGACAATTTAATTTTTCGGCAAGCAATTTTGCCGATTTTTCGGTACGACTGTGAATGTGAATTTCGACGGTGTACTTTTTGAAAGCAAATGCAAGGTTTGTTGCTACATTTCCGGCACCTATAATTACAATTTTGTCAGCAGGCATTTTTTTGTTTTGTGAACTTTGCAAAGATATTATTTTTAGTGTATTAATAAAAAGTGTCGCACAAAGAGTACGACACTTAATTAACTAATCTTATGAAACGAATTTAATTAGTTTTCTTCTTTAAACTTTTTGAAAGCGGCATTTAATTTCGGAACCACTTCAAAGGCATCGCCTATTATACCGTAATCTGCTGCTTCAAAGAAAGGAGCATCGGGGTCGGTATTTATAACGACCATAACTTTTGAGCCGTTTACACCTGCAAGATGTTGAATAGCTCCGGAAATACCTATTGCGATATATAAATTCGGTGCTACCACTTTTCCTGTTTGTCCTACGTGTTCTTCGTGAGGTCTCCAATCCAAATCGGAAACAGTTCGTGAACAACTTGTTACTGCACCGAGAATTTCTGCCATTTCTTCAATCATTCCCCAATTTTCGGGTCCTTTTAAACCTCTTCCTCCCGAAACAAGAATTTCTGCATCCGTTACGGAAAGTTTATCGCTGCTTTTTACAACTTCTATAGGTTTAACGGCATATGCTCCGTCGGGAATTTCTGCCGTAAAATCTTCTGTAACAATGTCAGTAGGATTTTCTTCAATTTTATAAGAATTTTGATTTAATGTTATGATTTTAACATCAGATTTTATTACGATATCGGCAAATGCTTTTCCCGAATAAACACGTTTTTTTACCGTGAAAGGAGAAATTGATGACGGCAGAGCAACAACACCTGCTGCCAATCCTGCATTTAATTTAACCGCTAAACGAGGAGCAACGGCTCTTCCGTAAGGATTATTTCCCAGAACTATCAGGTCAGCATCATTTTTCTTTGCAACTTGTTCAATTACTGATGCATAAGCTTGTTCAGAAAAATCATTTAATTCGTTATTCGTAACGCTTATAACTTTTGAAGCCCCGTATTTTCCGAGTTCTTTTAATGTTGTTTCGTCAAGTTTTCCCGTTGTAACGGCTATTGCGTCAGTGTTCATTTCTTTAGCTGCAGCAGCTCCGTATGTAACCAATTCGAAAACTGATTTTTTGAATTTTCCGTCGTAATTTTGTGTATATATTAATACTGCCATTTTTTTTGAATTTGAGATTTGAAATTAAATAACTTTTGCTTCTTCGTGAAGTAACGTAACTAATTCTTCAACATTATCCGGACTGACCATTTTGCAAGCCGGTTTAGGTTCGGGAAGATAAAATTTACTTACTTCCGTAACAGCATCGTGAGCAACAGGTTCGATTACTTGTAAGGGTTTTTTACGAGCCATCATAATTCCTCTCATATTCGGAATTCTGGGTTCTGATTCCGGTAAAAATCCTTTTCCTGCACTTACCACAAACGGAAAAGAAGCTTCTAATTTTAAATCTCCGCCTTCTATTTCTTGTTCTAAAATTACTTTATCACCGTTAATTTCAAATTTTGAAGCACCTGAAACAGACGGTAAATTAAGAAATTCGGCAATCATTCCTTCCAATTGACCGCCGTTGTAATCGATTGATTCTTTACCTGTTATAATTACATCGTAATCGCCGTTTTTATATACTTCGGCAATTTGTTTGGCAATGAATAAGTTGTCGGTTGCTTCCGAATTAATCCTTATTGCATCATCTGCACCCATTGCAAGTGCTTTTCTTATGGTTGGTTCTGTTTCTGCCGTACCTACATTTACAGCCGTTATATGCATTTCCGTACCGGCATCTTTTAGGTCTAATAATCTTGTTAAAGCCAGTTCTTCATACGGACCGATTATGTATTTGATGTCTGTTGTATCAAATTTTGTATCATTATCGGTAAATTTAATTTTCGACGTTGTGTCAGGAACATGTCCTATACAAATGAGTGCTTTCATATTCATTATTTTTTAAAGTTTAACCATTTTTTCATATTTGACAATCAAAATTAACATATAAACAGTATTCTGAATATACAGATAATTTATTATGCAAACATAACAATTTTTGCTTTTAATTCAAATTATTTTTGAATAAATTTATGTCTTAACTCATTAAAATTTTCGATACAAATATTTCTTTATTTCAATTTTGAAATTTTGTCAAAATTTTAAGTATTTTCTTAAAAAAGTCGTTTATTTGATAAAAAAACACTAAATTTGTGTTTTATAACACGTGTTTCTGAAATTATGACAGATAAAGATACTTGCAAAAACTGTACTGAATCTAAAGATTCAATTTTTAATTTATTAACAAAAGAAGAGAAAAAAGTATTTGAAGAAAACAGGCAATGTACTTCGTATAAAAAAGGAGAAATAATTTTTAAAGAAGGAGATTTGCCGGTAGGAATGATTTGTTTGTGTTCCGGAAAAGTTAAGTTATTTAAAGAAGGTGTAGGCGGAAGAGATCAAATTATAAGAATGGAAAAACAGGGTGATTTTGTGGGATTCAGAGCACTCTTTGCAGGGGAACATTATAATGCAACGGCTACTGCCATTGAAGATTCGGTAATTTGTTATCTCGAAAAAAACATTCTTGAAAAAGTGATTAAAGCAAACGGAAATTTTGCTTTAAGAGTTATTACTATTTTAGCAAAAGAATTAGGGTTCTCAAATGAAAGAACTGTTTCTCTGACGCAAAAGCATATTAGAGGCAGGTTGGCAGAATCGCTTCTTGTTTTGATTAATACTTTCGGGTTTGAAGAAAATAATAAGACGATAAAAGTGTATTTATCAAGAGAAGACATTGCCAGTTTATCGAATATGACAACTTCAAATGCTATTCGAACGCTTTCTACTTTTGCTCAGGAAAATGTTATTTCCTTGTACGGAAGAAGTATTACAGTTGAAAATATGGAAGCATTAAAAAGAATCAGCAGGTTAGGATGATTCTTTTGCAATATTAAATAAAAGACTCAGCATAATTTTTTGCTGAGTTTTTCTTATTTTAGCATTTTTATAAAAATTTTATGCTGAAAAATGCATTGAAAATATTTGAATTGTATTATCGATATATTTATCTCGGTATGTTGATGATATTAGTTGCGGTACTTCCGCATTCCCGTTTTTTGCTGAGTATGTCGGAAATCGGTTTGGTTTTTTTTTGGATTGCGGAAGGAAATTTTAAAACAAAAATTAAAATATTAAAAACACATCCCGAAATCATTATTTTAGCTTCAATTTTTTTGCTTCATATAATAGGTCTCATTTATACGCAGAATTTTTCTTATGCTGCAAAGGATTTAAGAATTAAATTGCCTTTATTGCTTTTTCCGATTGTTCTGGGAACGTCGTTAAAACTTTCCGGAAAGGAAATAAAGCAAATTATACTTGTTTTTACGGTTTCTGTACTTGTTAAAACTTTTTACGGAATTATTTTGTATTCCGGTTTAACCGAAGCCGTTATTTCAAACCCTCAAAAATTGGCAATAAAATATTCTCATATAAGATATGCTTTATTACTTAATATTGCGGCTTTTTCAATGTTGTATTATTTATTGTTCAGCAAAGAAAAAGAAAAAATTAAGTATAAATTATTTTACGGTTTTTCTTTTGTTTGGATTAGTTTTTTTCTTTTGGTTTTACATTCGGTTACGGGGTGGGTTATTTGGTGCATAGTATTTATTTTCAGTTTTGTTAAGTTTTCAATTCTACAAAAAAATGTGTTTTTAAGATTTTTGTTGTTAATTGTCTCTTTGTCAGTTGTTTTCGGAATGGCTTTATATATTGCTTATTCTGTTCACAGATTTTATAAATCGGATAATTTAGTGCCGGAGAAAATTGAAAAATTTACTAAAGAGGGTAACAGATATAAAAATTATTTAAAAAGTACTCAAAAAGAAAACGGACATTTTGTTAATATTTATTTGTGTGAAAAGGAGTTAAAATCGGAATGGAACAGGCGAAGTAAAATTGATTATGACAGAACGGATAATAAAGGGCAAAAAATTAAATATACTTTGATAAGATATTTGACTTCAAAAAATTTGCGAAAAGATAAAGAAGGTGTTTTACAATTGACTGATGAGGATATTAAAAATATTGAAGGCGGAATGACGAATTATATTTTTGCAAATAAATATTCTGTATATCCGAAAATATATGAACTTCTTTGGCAAACCGAGCGTTATTTTTCGGGGGGAGATCCGGATAATCAGTCTGTATCTCAAAGATTTGAATTTTTAAAAGCAGGAAAAGAGATTATAAAACGTAATTTTTGGTTCGGAACGGGAACCGGAGACGTGAAAGACGAATTTCAAAAGCAATATGAATTATCTGATTCAAAATTATCTGAAAAACATCGTCTTGGGGCTCATAATCAATATGTTACAATGTTTATTGCTTTCGGATTTTTCGGATTTTTATGGTTTATTTTTGCATTGGTTTATCCTGTTATAAAAACAAAAAAGTATAAAAATTATCTGTTTTTAATTTCCTTTATTGTTATCAGTCTTTCGATGTTTAATGAAGATACTTTGGAAACGCAGATGGGTGCTACGATTTTTGCATTTTTCTTGTCGTTTTTTATGCTTGTTGAGGAAAATAATGAAGAAAAGGTTAAGGGGTAGTTCGGTCTTTTGATAAATGAAATGCTTTTATGTATTTTAAGAAAACTTCAAAAGCAATTATTGCCGAAATGATAAATCCGTAGTAACCTTCAAGAAAACCTAATTTAAAAAAATAATTTCTTACAAAATGATATTGCGGAGCAAAAACGGCTTTTAACAATAATAATGGTTTGTTATTTTTGAAATATTCTTCGGCTCTTACAGTGCTGAATTTATTTGCTTGGGCAATATGTTCTTCAATTGTGTTATAAGAGTAATGTAATAAATTTCCTTTTAAAAATCCTATTTTTGCTTGTTGTTCAACTTTAACAATTTCGTGAATTTTATCGCCTTGCCATTTTCCTTTGTTTTTGTTCCAAAGACGAATTTTTCTGTCAGGATACCAGCTTGTATGTTTAATCGGCTTGCCGCAATAAATATTTAATCTGTTAAAATTGTATGCATCAAAAGGAGGATTTTCAGGAATTTGTTTTATTGAATTTATTAATTTTTCCGAAAGAACTTCATCTGCATCAAGAGATAAAACAAAATTGTTATCGGAAAAAGTAATTGCTCTGTTTTTTTGTGAAGTATATCCGTCAAACTTATGTTGAAAAAACTTTACGCCGTATTTTTTGCAAATTTCCGCCGTTTTGTCCGTTGAAAACGAATCGAGAACAATAATTTCGTCGGCTACTTCCTTAACGGAATTAAGGCATCGTTCAATGTTTTTTTCTTCGTTGAAAGTTATTATTACGACCGATAGTTTTTTCATTTTATTTGATGTTAATATTTCCCGCAAGTTCAAAAACTTTTCCGGGCAAGCACCTTACGGCATTTTTAAATTCCATTTCCAGCAGCAGTGCCGATATTTTTGCCGAATTAAATCCGGATTCTTTGCAAATATAATCAATTCCGGTTTTTCCGGTTTTTTGTAAAATTTCTGCAATCTTTTTTTCCTCTTCCGAGAGCTCTGCAAAAAGCACTTGTTGCTTCGGCTTTATGTTTTGTTCCCAATTTAAAATATATTCAATATCTTTTGCCGATTGAAGTAAAAATGCTTTGTGCGTTTTGATTAACCGGTTTGTTCCTTCGGAATATTTGTCGTCTAATCTTCCGGGCACGGCAAAAACATCTCTGTCGTAAGAGTTTGCGATATCGGCAGTTACCAGCGAACCGCCTTTTGCCGCCGATTCAATAATAATGCTTGCGTGAGAAAGTCCGGCAATTATGCGGTTTCGTTTTAAGAAGTTTTGTCGTTCAAATTTGCTGTTTCTGATAAATTCTGTTATTAACGCCCCTTGTTTAATAATTTCCGAAGCCGTGTTTTTATGTTTTGCCGGATAAATTCGGTCAAAGCCGTGTGCCAAAACCGATACGGTTTCTAATCCGTATTTTAAAGCAGCTTTGTGTGCACAAATATCAATGCCGAATGCTAATCCGCTGACAATTATCGGGTTATGTCCGGATTCTGAAAGTTCTTTAATCAGATTTTCGCAAATATTTTTACCGTTTGCTGTTGCGTTTCTTGTTCCTACGATGCTTAATATTTTTCTGCCGGTAAAATTTATATTTCCTTTTTGAAAGAAAAAAAGAGGAGCGTCGGGCAGTTGTTTTAAGAGAAAAGGGTAGTTGTCGTCAAGATAAAAATAAACCCGGATGCCGTTTTTTTTTATGAATTTAACTTCATTTTCAAAATTTTCGGGTAAGTTTTTATTTTGAAGAATATTTTTTGCCGTTAATTTTCCTATTCCGGGAATTTTTAAAAGTTCATTTTTTTTTGCTTCGAAAACTTCCTTTACGCCTCCGCAATATGAAATAAGATTTTTTGTATTAACGGGTCCCAAACCGGGAATTTGAGCTAAAGCAATTTTGTATTTTAAGTTTTCCGAATTCATTAAACGGCAGCCGCATTTTTAAGTAATATTTTTTGAACTTTATTATCTTCAACAATATATGCCGAAATTGTGTTTTCGTTATTTTTAATTTTATTCAGAATTTCTTTATTTCCGTTGAAATTATAAATAATAATTCTTGCTTCGTTGGTTTTTGCGGTTGCCTGAGATTCGACAATGCACTTTTCCGCCGTTTCTTTTCCGAACAGTTCCGGCAGATAGTCATTCCAACGTTTTCCGGAATATTTCATTTTAAATATTAATTTGCTCATAGTTATTTAAATGTTTTTTTATAATTGTTTTCTGATATTAATATATTCTTTTGCCGTCATTACCGGTATTTTTGCCGATTTGAAATCTTTTAAATTTCTTGTAATAATTATGCTTATTTCATTTTCAACTGCCGTATAGTATTGAACAGCGTCTTCAAAATCTTTAAAATCAGATTCGAGAGATAAATCAATAATTTTATCGTTTGTAGGCAAAATTTCTACGAGAACTTTAAACTTTCTCAATATTTTTCTTACATCGTTTATTTTCAGTTGTTGAGAAAGAATATAATATGAATCGGCAAAAATGAGCGAAGAGATATAAAGTTTTATCTCATTTTTATCGGATAAAGTGAAAAGTTCTTGTGCTTCCGTAACAAATTTTTCCCGTTCGGCAAGCAAATCCAGTACAATATTCGTATCAACTAAAATTCTGTCCATTATGAATATTTTTCAGACAAAAAATCAGCGTAGTTTTTTTTGTAATCTTTGTCTTCAAGTTTGATAACACCTGTTAAACTTTTTACTAAAGGGCTGATTTTCTTTTTATTATCCTTGCTTTCGGTAATTGCTGTTAAATAATTCTCAATCATTCTTGACAGACTTATTTTCTTTTCTTTAGCGTATTGTTTAGCTTGCTTAATTACGTTTCCGTTAAGTTTTAATGTTAATTTTGAATCCATAATCTTATTTTATACGTGCAAATATAGTAAATATTTACGTATAAATAAATTTTATATTTAGTATTTTTTTATTATTTGTCGGTTATTAATGATTTTCAGTGTATTCGTACGCTTGATTTCGATATGCGGGTATAAATCCGGCTTCTTTTATTGCTTCCTGAATTTGTTTTGCGTTAAAACTGTGGTCGGCACCGGCAACCGAAACAACGTTTTCTTCTATCATAATTGAACCGAAATCGTTTGCTCCGGCGTGAAGGGTTATTTGCCCCGTTGTTTTACCTACGGTAAGCCACGATGCCTGCATATTTTTTATATTCGGCATCATAATTCTTGCAAGAGCAAAAGTTCGTAAATATTCGTCGGTCGTAACCGTATTTTTTATACCCGATTTTTGGTTAAGTTCAGTATTTTCATCTTGGAAAGGCCAAGGTATGAAAGTTGTGAAACCTTCGGAATAATCGGGTTTTTCGGCTTGCACTTCTCTTAATTTCACAAAATGTTCTATGCGTTCGCCGTGTGTTTCTATGTGTCCGAACATCATTGTTGCCGAAGTTACGATATTAAGTTTGTGGGCTTCGTGCATTACGTCAAGCCATTGTTGCGAAGTGCATTTTCCTCTCGAAACGGTTTTTCGAACACGGTCAACAAGAATTTCGGCTCCTGCACCGGGCAGACTGTCTAATCCGGCTTCGGTAAGTTGAGTGAGAACATCTTTATATGTTGTTTTTGAAATTCGTGCAATGTGGTGGATTTCGGCAGGACCTAATGCGTGCAGTTTTATGTCGGGGTGCATTTTTTTTATGTCTGAAAATAGTTTTTTATACCATTTTAAATCGAGTTTAGGGTGCAGACCGCCTTGCATAAGCAGTTGGTTTCCGCCGAGTTCTTTAAGCACTTTTATTTTTTCGTCGTATTCTTCGAGGGTAGTGATGTATGTGTCGGGAGCATTTGGTTTTCTGTAGAAATTACAAAATTCGCATTGTGCTATGCAAACATTTGTA
>JAJRUH010000120.1 GCA_024277895.1 Bacteroidota bacterium
TAACAGACGAAATGGTGCAAGAATACTTGGATCATCATCGCGACAAACCAAATTCGGAGAAAGGAAATTGGATATTGGAATGAAAAATTTCATTTTTCTTTTTGTTGAACCTATGGATTTCTAATCCATAGTGGTTTAGTTGCAATGCAGAAGAAAGTTCGGAAAAAGCATTAAGAGAAACCGAAGATTTATACGGAGCATTAAATATGCAAATCGTTCATACAGATTCAGAATCTCACGATATACACGCTGCTTATGTTTCCCACATTTCGCATATAAGTTCGTTTGCATTGGCATTAACCGTTTTGGAAAAAGAAAAAAACGAAAGACACATTTTTAATATGGCAGGCGGAGGTTTTCGTTCAACCGTAAGACTTGCAAAAAGTTCTTCGGAAATGTGGACACCTATTTTCAGTCAAAATAAAGAAAATATTATAGATGTTATTGACACTTACACAGAAAAACTTAATGCTTTTAAAGAAGCCATTTTAAAAAATGATTGCTCGGAAATAAAAACATTAATTCATAAAGCAAATAAAATAAAACGAATCGTATAAACTTGAAACTATGAATATTAAAAATTCAAAACGTCCTTTTATAATTGCGGGACCCTGCAGTGCGGAAAGCGAGAAACAGGTATTGGAAACTGCAAAACAAATTGCATCGTACGGAATTACCGTATTCAGAGCCGGAATTTGGAAACCCAGAACCAGACCGGGAAATTTTGAAGGTGTAGGTTCAAAAGGTTTGGAATGGTTGAAAACAGTAAAACAAGAAACCGGAATGCAGCTTACTGTCGAAGTTGCAAATACAAAACACGTTTACGAAGCCCTGAAAGCCGGAATTGATATTCTGTGGATAGGTGCCAGAACGAGTGCAAACCCTTTTGCAGTACAAGAAATAGCAGATTCCGTTAAAGGAATGAACATTCCCGTAATGATAAAAAACCCGGTAAATGCCGATATTGATTTGTGGATAGGAGCAATTGAACGTTTTAAAAAAGCCGGAATTTCAAATATTACGGCAATCCACAGAGGATTTTCCTCATACACGAAATCAATTTACCGAAACGAACCTATGTGGCGTATTCCCATTGAACTCAGAAGACGTATGAAAGATATACCGATAATTTGCGACCCGAGTCATATTTCGGGAAAAAGAGACTTGCTTCAAAGTATTTCGCAAAAAGCTATGGATTTGAATTATGAAGGTTTGATGATTGAAACTCATATAAATCCGGATACCGCTTTAAGTGATGCAAAACAACAAATTACGCCGGAAAATTTAAAAGAATTAACCGACAATTTAATAATCAGGCACAGAAAACCGACAGATGCAAACGCACCGGAAAATATTGAAACATTAGAAGAACTGCGAACGGCAATAGATGAATACGACAATATTATTTTCGATTACCTCAAAAAACGAATGGATATTGCAAAAAATATCGGTAAAGTCAAAAAAAACAGTAATATTACCATACTTCAACCCGACAGGTGGAATGAAATAATGAAAAATGCCGTTAAAAAAGGAAATGAATTAGGATTAAGTTCTAAATTTGTAAATACATTTTTTGAGGCAATACACCAAGAATCAATTCTGCAACAAACGAATATCTTTAATAAAACAGATAAAAGATAAAGTTAAAATCAGAAATCAGAATCTTACATTAAGTAAAATCCTGATTCTTGATTTTTTCTAATTCCTAATCTCCCCGTCATCTTCAATCAAATTTTCTTTCATATTAAAAATATCTTTTGCCATTTGCTGTTTAAATTGCGGAATATTTAGCGAACGAATTGCCGCAAGTGCCGCATTATCAGGATGAACAACGGTTACTGCCGGTGTGTTTGACGGCATTATCAATGATGAATTGATGTTAAGCATAATGTCTGTTTTATCCGAAAACGGCGGACAGTTTATTACGGGAACATTGAGATTTGCAGCCAAAGCACCGCCCAGTCCGTTGGAACGCCCGGCAATTGCAATTACTGCAATCGGCTCAATGCCGTGATTAAATTGCTCTGCAAGTTCGACCAGACGTTCTCCGTTTTTATGTGCCGAAATAATTCGCATTTCTGTTGTAAGGTTAAATTTATCCAAATGAGATTTTATTTTTTCGGCGTGTTTAAGGTCTGATTTTGAACCCATTATCATTGCCACATATCCGTGCTTTATATATCCTTTATACAATAAATTTTGATAAATTCGACTCGTAAGGTCAAAGTTTGAAACGGGAAGGTCTTCTTCTGTTATGTCTTTAAAAATTTCTTTGTAGCGTTTTGATGTTTCTTCAATTACTTCCGGCGGAAGCACATCCGGGGTTTTGCCTTTAATTTTATTTTTTAGCATCCATTGGCGTACAAATTCTTTATCTGCCTGAACTACATCTTCGGGTGATTTATCGTAATCCTCTTTTTTCCAAAATCGTGAAGAATCAGGCGTATGGATTTCATCCATTAAAATAAGTTCGCCTTCATAAAATCCGAATTCGTATTTTGTATCTACCAAGATGATGCCTTTTTCTGCAAGAAAATCTGAACCATAGGCAAATAACTTTAATGAAACCTCTTTCATCTTTTGATATGTTGCAGAATCAACTAATCCGGTTTTAATGATTTCTTCCTCTGAAATTTCACTGTCAAATTCGTCTTTTGTGGTAGGTGTTAAAATAGGTTCGGGAAATTTTTGATTTGAACTTAAACCGTCAGGTGCAACAGCTCCGCTGAATACTCGTTGTCCTTTTTGGTAGCCTCGCCACATGGAACCTGTGAGGTAAGCTCTTACAATCATCTCAATTCTAATCGGTTTACATTCTTTTACGATGGTGATGTTATCGTCAATTTGTTCGATGAAATGATTCGGAATGATGTGTTTTGTTTTTTCGAACCAAAAATTGGTAAGTGTGTTCAATACTGCTCCTTTATGCGGTATTGCACTGTTTTTCAAATTTTTATTGAATGCTGAAATTCTGTCGGTTACGACAATCATTCTTTTTTTGTCATCTATGCGTATGCTGTCGCGCACTTTGCCTGCGTGGATTTTTTCTAATTGAGGACTTTCAAATTTTTCTAATGTATTTATCATGTTTCTATATTTTTTGAACCATTAAGAAGTTAAGAATTATTAAGTTTTGCCTTAATGGTTATTTAATTAATCGTCTAATTCCTTAAATATATCATTTACAAATGGTTTCATTGATTTAGTAATATTGTCAGTAAAGAAATTTATTAGTAGTCCTTGTGGTTTTTCTAATAATTTCATATAAGTTAATAATTGAGCTTCATGAACGGGCAAAACATGCTCAATTGCTTTTAATTCAACAATTATTGTATCATTTACTAATAAATCTAAACGTAAATCTACATCTAAACTAATTCCTTTATATTCAACCGGAACATTAACTTGTTGCTTTACTTTGTAACCTTTTATTTCAAGCTCTCTTCGTAAACATTTTTCATATATAGATTCTAATAAACCCGGTCCGAGCTCTTTATGTACTTCAATAGCACATCCTACAATATCATAAGATAATTGAGTTACTTCTTTTTTTGTCATATTTCATTTTTTTCTTTGAACCATTAAGTTGTTAAGAATATAAGTTAAGACTTTTTTCTTAATACTTCTTAATGTCTTAATGGTTAAAACTAATGTTTAAAATGCCTAATTCCCGTAAACACCATACTTACTCCCAGCCTATTGCATGTTTCAATCACAGATTTATCACGAATTGAACCGCCGGGCTGAACAATTTTCGTAATTTCGTTTTCTGCCGCAAGTTCAACATTATCGGGGAACGGAAAAAATGCATCGGAAATTAAGATTGCATTATTTATTTCTTCTTTATAAAATTTTTCAAAATCTTCTTCTTTGCCCTTAAAGTCTTGCCTGATAAATTCTTTTGTTTTTGCAAGTGCTAATTCGGTTGATATTAACCTGTTAGGTTGCCCTGCTCCCATTCCAGTTAAATGGAAAATACCGTCTTTCTCTCTTACAATTGCTATTGCATTGGATTTTATATTTTTAATTGCATTTAATCCGAATTCAATAATTGCTTTGTTTTTATCGATATCAAACTCTGCCTCGGTAACGGTTTCCAATTTTTCATAAAGTTTATTGTCAATATCTTGGCTTAAAAGAGTTCCGTTTATGAAACGAAGGTCTTTATATTCAGGAAGTTTGCTCATATCGTATTCAATAACTCGCAGATTTTTATGATTTTGCAAATATTTCAAAGCATCTTTTTCAATCTTCGGAGCTATAATGACTTCAATAAATTTTCGTTTCGATTTATCTTTATTTGTTAATTCAAAGAACTCAACGGTTTCTTTAACTAATGTTGTGTTAAATGCTATGATTGAGCCAAATGCGGAAATAGGGTCGCCTTGCCAAGCTTTTTCCAGAACTTCTCTTTGATTTGTGCCTTGTGCCAATCCGCACGGGTTTGAATGTTTCACTACGGCACAGGAAACTTCTCCTAAATCTTTTACGGAATTTACAGCTCCTGAAATATCAAGTATATTATTGAACGATAATTCCTTACCGTTAAGAATTTTCATATCGTGATATGTGTTTTCGACTTCTTTCATACGGAAAAAATGAGCTTTTTGATGTGAATTTTCACCGTATCGCAATGTTTTGCCTTCTTTGAAGTTTAATCTGAAAGAAATTTTATCAATTTGTGCGTCCATTGTTTGAGCAATCATTGCATCATAATCGGCAGCGTGGTTGAATGCTTTTGCCATTAATTCTTTGCGGTATTTGTAAGAAGTTGTACCTTTATTACTCTCAAATTCTTCAATAAAACTCTGATAATCTTCAACTTGCGTAAGTACATTTATATATTTAAAATTTTTTGCTGCTGCACGTATCATCGTGGGTCCGCCTATGTCGATGTTTTCGATTAAGGTTTCAAATTTTGCTCCTTGCTTCATAACTTTTTCAAAAGGATAAAGATTGCAAACCACTAAATCAATGGGTTTTATACCGAGTTTTTCGGCTTCTGCCGTATCTTTCTCACGGTCGAAAAGTAAAGCACTTTCTATATTGAAGGAAATTGTTTTCATACGTCCGCCGAATGCTTCGGGGTTTCCGGTAACGGAAGAAATGTCGGTTACTTTAATTCCTGCATCTTCAAGAACTTTCTTTGTTCCTCCGGTTGAGATTATTTCTATATTGTATTTTTTCAGGACTTTTGCCAAATCGGTTATTCCTGTTTTGTCAGATACGCTTAAAAGGGCTGTCTTAATTTTCATTAGTTTTATATTTAATTATATTACACTGATTTTTATGATTTTTATGAAAGTTTATGATAAAAAATCTTAATATAATCTTAACAATCATAATAATCAGCGTTCTATATGTTTAATAATGTTATCAAAAATTGCCTGCCCCGTATTTTCTCGTTTTATTTCTTTTCCTTCTTGTTTTAGTTTTGCCCAATTCGGATGATTATAAAAACTCAAAAATGCTTCGGGATGCGGCATAAGTCCGAGAATTTGCCCCGTAGGGTCGGTTAATCCTGCTATGCTGAATTCTGCCCCGTTGGGGTTTTTAGGATATTCATCAGTTATATTTCCCTGTTTATCAGAATATTGTAAAGCAATCAGATTATTATCGAGTATTTGTTTTCTTGTTGTATCGTCTTTAATTACCAATTTTCCCTCTCCGTGACGAACGGGAACAGGCAATAAATCAATATTTTTCAAAAATGGTGTTTTAACTTTGGAATTGACTTTACAATATACCCAACGATCTTCGTATTTATTTGAGTTATTGGCAACTAATGCAACTTCGGGTTCGTAATCGTTTTTTAAATTCGGCAAAAGTCCGAGTTGAACAAGTATTTGAAAACCGTTGCAAATTCCGAGAATATATTTTCCGTCTTTTATGAATTTATCAATTTCTTCAATAAAAGTTTTACCGCTTTGCATCTTCTTGTATTTCACCTTATTGGACATTACTTTTCCGGAAGCAATATCATCACCGAAAGAAAACCCGCCGGGAAAATTAAGTATATCGAAGTCGTGCAGATTGTATGTTCCGTTTAAAATTTCATTGAAATGAATTATTGTAACTTCTGCACCTGCATTTTTATATGCGGCTCCCATTTCTGTTTCGCAGTTTATTCCGAAGCCGGTTAATATTAAACTTTTAATCATATCTTTTTTTTTACCATTAAGAAGTTAAGAATAGTTAAGTTTTTTTATTAATATCACTTAATACCTTAATGATTTATATATTTTCATTTTCATTTTTTTTACCATTAAGAAGTTAAGAATGGTTAAGTTTTTTTCTTAATGATTTATTAATTTACAACTCAACGTTCCAAGCATTTTCCATATTTGCCAAATCGCTTTCAATTATAACAACTTCATTTTCAAATATTTCTAATTTGTTTTTATTTGTAACTTTTCCGAGATATTGTGCTTTTTCTTTAAAAATATTTTCAAATTTTTCTTTGTTTTTAGGTTTTATGCTTACAATAAATCTTGAATGACTTTCAGCAAAAAGTTTTGCATTAATACTTAAATTTCCTAAATTATTTGTCATAACTTTTGCTCCGAATTTGGTTCCGATAATACATTCTGCCAAAGCAATTAACATTCCGCCATCCGAAATATCGTGTGCCGATGCAATTAAATTTTGTTCATTTGCCTGCATCATTTTCAAATATGTGTCTTTTGCTTCCTCTTTTCTAACCTTCGGAACATTTGCACCGAGTTCTCCGTATAGTTTGTAGAATTCTGATGCACCAAGTTCATCATAAGTTTTTCCTATTTGGTAAATCAAATCGCCTTCGGCTTTAAAATCGGAAGTTATTGTATTTCTGATATCTTTTATTTTGGAAACCATTGAATACACAATCGTAGGAGGCACTGAAATTTTTACACCTTCTGCTTTGAAATCATTTTTCATACTGTCCTTGCCGGAAGTCATAGGAATATCATAGAAAGTTGACATATCGTAAAGTGCTTCACACATTTGAACAAGTTTAGCTAACTTTTCTTTTCCGTCAGGATTATTTTCAGGATGATACAGGCTGTCCGGAACGCTGAAATTATCGTTTACCGTCCAGAAAGTATCATCGTTTTTCTTGGTATTAGGCAAAGTTCCGCCTACGGCAATTATCTGACGAACAGCTTCATCGAAAGCACCTGCCGACATTTCGTAAGCATCAATATCCCCGAATTTAGGCATAATTCCGTTTGAAACAGCAATGACTTCAAAACTGTCGTGTGCCAAACGCATAACGCCTGCATCTTGCGGGCTTGTTCCTTTTTCGCCCATTAAGGGCTTAATGATACTTTTTCCTTTAACTTCGTGGTCGTATTTTCGGATGATATTTTCGCGAGAGCTTATGTTTTGGCTTGACAGAAGTTTTAAAAGTACATCTTCGTAATCTTCAATTTTAATATTTTCAGGCTCAGACAGTTGTAAAGATTTTAGTTCAGCTTGCATTTTTTTTTGCGGTACTCCGTTATGCAAGAAATCTAAATCGATATAATGAATTATTTTTCCTTTGAAACGAATGTCTAAATATCCTGAATTTGTGAAATAGCCGATATCGGTAACTTCAAGCTCCATATTTTCAGCCAATTCAAAAAACACATCAATATTTTGAGGTTCTACAACAATTGTCATACGTTCCTGCGATTCCGAAACAAAGATTTCCCAAGGCTTTAAGCCGGAATATTTTAAAGGTACTTTTTCGAGATTTACTACTGCTCCGTTTGTGATTTCTGCAAGTTCGCCTACCGAAGAAGATAAACCGCCTGCTCCGTTATCAGTGCTGCTTTTTATTAAGCCTTTTTTTGCGGCAACTATCATAAAATCAGATAGTTTCTTTTGTGTAATCGGACTTCCGATTTGCACGGCAGATTGCGGAGATTTTTCATTTATTTCTGTTGAAGAAAAAGTTGCACCGTGAATACCGTCCTTTCCTACTCGACCTCCTGCCATTATTATTCTGTCGTTTATGTCAATCGGTTTCTCCCAAGCGTTTCTGCCGAGATAATTATCGGGCATAATTCCGCCTGTTCCGCAGAATACCAATGGTTTGCCGGCAAATCTATCGTCAAAAACTACCGAGCCGTTTACGGTAGGAATTCCGGATTTATTACCGCCGTCTTCAATTCCGTTAACCACGCCTTCCATAATTCTGCGAGGATGTAGTTGTCCTTTTAATAATTTCTTATCATAATTCGGAGGTCCGAAACAAAGAACGTTTGTATTAAACAGAAGTTCTGCACCGCCTATGCCTGTTCCCATAATATCGCGATTTACGCCGAGAATACCCGTAATTGCTCCGCCGTAGGGGTCGAGAGCAGAGGGAGAATTGTGCGTTTCAACTTTCCATACAAACAATTTATTTTTTGTTGCTCTGACCGTTCCTGCATTATCGTCAAAAACCTTTATAAGCCAGTGATTATCATTGTTTTTTAAGTGTTTTTGTATAATATCGGTTGAACCTTTTATATATGTTTTAAAAAGTGAATTTATAATCTTTTTTTCGCCTGTTTCTTTATCTTCATAAATAATTTCAGCATTAAATTCTTTGTGTTTACAGTGTTCCGACCAAGTTTGTGCAAAAACTTCAAGTTCAATGTCGGTTAATTTTTCAGATAAACCGACTTTTTTTCTTTCCGCAATGACTTTTTCATCTTTAAAATAATTGCGAATTGCTTTCATTTCTTCAAGACTTAAAGCAAGAATTTTATTTTCCGACAATTTTATAAGTTCATCATCTGAAATATCCAAGTTGATAAGCTCAACGGTTTCATCTACCTGCATTTCAACTTTCGGAACATAAGGTGTAAAATTCAGTTTTTTGTTTTCTTTTGTAATTACCTGAATATGATTGATTAACGGATTTCCAAGAAATGATTTTGCAATAAGCATCAATTCATTTTCCGAAAGTTTGTTTTCAATATAAAAAATATCTTGCGTAAAAATATGCTGAACGTTTATGTCAATTTCACGATTTAAAAAATCCGCCAAAGCCATTTGTGCCGAAACACCGATATCATCGGTTACGCCGGGAAGTTGTGCAACGGCAATCAAACTATTGTATTTTATATTTTCATACACCTTATTAATAAGGACTTCATCGGTAATTTTATTTTTAAGGCAATTTTCGGCAAATTTTATGAGATTATCATCGGTAATTTCGTAATCGACGGTGTATAATTTTGAGGTTTTAATTTCTCCGGTTTCAATTTGCAGTTGCTCTTTGCATTTATTTTGTATGCTTATGCCTTTTGTGTCTTTATATTCCGGTTTTATGTGCGTTTGAATGCTGTTCATTGTTTTATTTTTTACCATTAAGAAATTAAAGATAGTTAGGTTTTTCTTAATGCCTTAATGGTTATATTTTTTAATAATTATTTCATAAAAAAAGTCTGCCGTAGAGGCAAACTTTCTAATAATGTTTTTCTAATTTAAAAGTCGGAAATTCGACTTGTATATTGCTGCCGGCGGTAACTGTGCCGGCAATTCGACATTCGTAATTCATTTGTTTTGCTTTGTGTAAAATATTATCGGCTTCTTTTTCGTCTGCCGCTAACAGCATTCCGTTGCCCATATTCCACCACAAATAGGCATCCTCATTGCTTACTTTTCCGATTTGCTGAATTTTAAGCATTTCCGGTAATGGTTCGAATAAGTTATTCAATTTTACACCGACATTATTTAATTTTAATGCTCTTCGTAAATTATCAAAAACTCCGCCGCCTGTTATATGCACAACTCCTGTTAATTCTGTTCCGGATTTAATAATCTCATTAATTAAAGGTGAATAAATTAATGAAGGTGTCAGCATTTTTTCTCCCCAAGTATTTTTATCATCATAGGCTTCATTATGCCATTCGTTTCCGAAATTTTCGGATAAAATTCTTCTTATAGATGAAAAACCGTTGCTTCTGAACCCTCTG
The DNA here is from genome assembly GCA_024277895.1 of Bacteroidota bacterium. Taxonomy (GTDB): domain Bacteria; phylum Bacteroidota; class Bacteroidia; order Bacteroidales; family JAADGE01; genus JAADGE01. Next base: position 9,933 of record JAJRUH010000120.1, read on the forward strand.
CTTTTTAAAGCAAATATTTTTTGTCCGGGTTTTATGTTGCTGCCGTCTATTGCTTCTTTTAAATTCTCGGGCAAAATACCTATTGCCGTAGAACTCCAATTGAAGTGCATTTTTTCTCCGTAACCTCCTATTCGATTACCGAGTTCGGCAATTTCTCCGCCTGTAATCGTTATTCCGGCAAAGTTACAGGCATCTCGCAAACCTTTCATTAATTCGTCAATAATTTCAGTATCGAGATAATCAACATCAATAACGTTTGAAAGATTTGTCGGTTCAAAGCCCATTGCAGCAAGGTCATCGGCAACCATTGCCACGAGGTCGTAACCGAGAGTATCGTAGATGCCGGTGCGTTCGGCAAGTTCAGCTTTTGTGCCTATGCCGTCGGACCCGATTCCGATACGTTCTTTTCCGAAAATTAAAAGGTTTGAAAATCCGCCTTTTGATTTAGAGGCGACGGCTCCTCTCTTTCCGTTTCTGTTTGGGAAAGTCTCAATCGCATATTCGTAGGCGATTTTTGAAGACTTGTTTCCGAGCTCAATATCAAGCCCGCTCTTTTTTTGCATAAGTTATTTTAAAACTATGAATAAAGAAAGTGCAAAATTAGAATTAAAGTTTGAAAAGTGCAACCGGATTTGTAAAGTTTTTTAACTTTTTATTAACAATTGAAATTGGTTGAAAGTTTAATGTAATAATCAGAAAGTTTTGTGATGTTAAGATATTATTGTGTTTTAATTGTATGCTGAATTTTTCAGGAATTTAAAGGAATACTGAAATAAAATGTTGAACCTTTGTTTAATTCTGATTCAAGCCAAATTTTTCCGCCTAATAATTCAATAATATTTTTACTGATTGATAACCCGAGACCGGCACCGCGATACAGTTTGTCACTTTCTTTTTCAAGTTTTATAAATCTGTTAAATATTTTATTCTTATGTTGTTCGGTTATTCCGATACCTGAGTCTTTCACATAAAAAATAATCTCTTTCTTTTCAGAAGTATCACCGTAATAATATCCTGTCTCAATAAAGCCTTTTTCAGTGAATTTCAAGGCATTGTTTATTAAATTAACTAAAACCTGTTGAAGTCGGAGTTTATCAGTATTTATGACAAGATTCAAATCATTATTTTTAAGTATTTTAAGTTCTGTATCTTTATACATTTTCATTTTCTCGTCATAAAGGACTGTTAAATCATTTAACATCTCATTAATGAAAAAATCATTTTTTTTAATTTCTAATTGACCGGCTTCTATTTTTGAAATATCAATGATGTCATTAATAAGAGTTAAAAGAGTATCGCTGCTTCGAACGATATATGAAATTAATTCTCGCCTTCTTTCTCTCTTAAAATCTCTGTTTTTGAGGAGATTAGAAAATCCGACAATGGCATTCATAGGTGTTCTGATTTCATGAGACATATTTGCTAAAAATGCTGATTTTAAACGATCGGATTCTTCTGCTTTTTCTTTTGCCTTTTGAAGTTCAGCCGTGCGTTCTGTAACAAGTAATTCAAGTTGATTTCTGTGTTTTCTGAGTTCATCGGCTTGCACCTGTATTTTCTTGTTTTTATTAACAATTTCAATATTTTTATATATTAATTTTTTATTAATTTTTTGTTTTGATTTTATGCTTTTTAAAAGTAACAGTGATAAAAATAATATAATAAAAACGATGATCCCTGCAAGTATCAAGAAATTCTGTTGTTTGTCAATTTTATTTGATTGAATATCAAGTTCATCCTTTTGCTTATCTATTTTCTTTTGTTTTATTGAAATCTCTCTTGTTAAATCATTTAATATTTTCTTTCCTTCTGCTACTTTTTGATTTTGTTCTTTAATAATTTGTTCTTTTAAATTAATTCTTGATTGTTTGGTAATTAAATCATTTGTTTTTGCTGACAATAATAACTTTTGTTCAATAATATCATTTTCAATTTTTAATAAATATCTTTTTTGTTTATTAATTTTTTCATATTGAGTTTTTATCTCATTTTTTTGTTTTTTCAGTTCAACTAATTTTTGTTCTATTTCAATGTTAAGGTTATTTATTAGTTGTTTTTGTTTTTTTAATTTCTTTTTTAAATCTTCGACTTTTTTCTTTTCTTCTTTAAGTTTAATTTCCTGTTTTTTGTATAATTCTTTAATATCAATGTCAGTTCCGCCAAGCAAAAGTAACTTTGGTAATATTATTAAATTTTGATCGGATATTAATTTTTTATTAATTTCAAATCCTATGGTTTTATCTGATAAATAAGTAAAATTTATCATTTTAAGTTTTTGTTGCTGAGAATTGTCACTTACTACAAGTATATTTTTGCCTTTAATATGATTAATAACAGAATTTAATTCATAATTTTTTGACTGATTTACATAGAGTATTTGAGGATTAGACTTAATAAGTTCCTGGATATTACGTATTTGAAATATTTCTATAGGTTTTTCTTTCAGCGTTTTATGACGAGCTAATTTTTTTAGGTAAGGTAAAATAGTTTTATCATTTCCGTACACAGCAATTTTAAATTTTTTCAAGTTATTTTCATTTTTCCATTTTATATTCAAACCGAATTGGTATATAAATACAGTTTTAATTTCGGCATCAGTATATACTTGTGCAAAAGAAAGCCTATGCATAAAAAATAAAAATATGATTAAGTATATATATTTTAGATTTTTTTTAATCAAAATTCGTATTTTACATAAAAAATAGTATCTTAGTAATTTTTAATAAATAATTAATTTAATAATCCGAAGTTACAAAAAAAAATTTACAATCCAATTTAAATGTAAAATTTCCATAATATGAGAATAATATCTTTTATTATTGTTTTTATTTTTTACTGCGGTAGTTTATTTTCTCAGAGCGATACTGTAAATAATAAAATTTATTCTATGTCACTTGAAGAATTATTAAAATTGAATATTTCTTCAGTTTCAAAAAAATCAGAGAATCTTTTAGAAACACCTCAAACTGTAATTGTAATTACAAAAGAACAGATTGAAAGAAGAGGATATACTGATTTGGAACAACTATTTCACGATTTACCGGGATTTGATATTTCACGAGGCAACGGAACACAATATTCTCAAATTTATCAAAGAGGATACAGAACAAAAAATACCGAAAAAACATTATTAATGATTGACGGGGTTGAAGAAAATGACCTTTGGAGTAACAGCGTATGGCTTTCGAGACAATACCCGATAAGTAATATTGAAAGGGTTGAAATTATTTACGGCCCTGCAACAACCATTTACGGTGCTAATGCCTTTCTCGGAGTTATTAATATTGTTACAAAAACAGCAGATCAGATAACAGGAGATAAAAAACATTTCGGAATAAATTCTCAGTTCGGATACGGGTCATATAACACTCGATATGCTGATATCAGCATAGCTGCCAATTCAAATCATTTTTCATTAATATTATCGGGCAGAATATATAATTCTGATGAACAGGATTTGTCAAATTATTCTGATTGGGACTATGATTTAAGTGTTTATAACTTAGATTTTTACAAAAGTGTTTTAGGAACGGATGATGATATTATTGCACAAACAGCAATGGATTTTGATAATACAGCATATTACAATTCTCCGGTATTAAACGGAAAAAAGCCGAGATACAGCAATCAAACAAAAGATTATCTGTTTTACGGAAAAATGAAAGTTGATAATTTTACATTAGGTTTCGAAAGTTTTAAGCGTGATGAAGGATACGGAGCTTGGTACAGAGATGATTTTGAATTGGGACCTGAATTCGGAGCAAGTTGGGTACCGGAAAATACATTTTTCTATACAAAATATGAAAAGAAGTTTTCAGACAAATTATATTTTACAAGTTTTTCAAATTTTAAAATTCATCAATTAACCGGAGATTGTGAAGAATTATATTACAAGGGATATTTTAATAAAGAATTTAATTTAACCGATATTGCCGATACTGCTTCAGGTACTGTTAATTTATTGCCGATTGATTCTATTCAAAAACCTTATTGGAGTAATACATGGTGGCAAACATACTCTCAACAATTACGATCGGAACTTAGGATACAATATAATATTTCCGAAAGTTTTAATTTAATTACCGGAATAGAATTCAGGGTAAGCCATATACAAGGAGCTTACCTGCACGGTAAAACAAGAAATCCGGAAGAAACAGCCGTAATAAACAATGCAAAAGGCGGGAATCACTTTTTCAGCAGAGATTTAGGTTTTTTTATGCAAGCCGATTATACTCTTTTTAAAAAAATAAATTTTGTTTTGGGCGGAAGAGTTGATAACAATAAAATCAGATTAACCGGAGGATACGGTACAGTTTTTAATCCTAAAGCAGCAATTGTATATACTCCTGCAAATTTTATTTTAAAAGCTATATATTCCGAAGCATTTATGGATGCAGGATATTGGACAAAATACAGTACAACTCCCGGAAGACTTTTGGATAATCCCAATTTAAAACCGGAAAAAGTAAAAAATCTTGAACTAAGCATAGGCTGGAAAGCAAGTGATTACTTTTTTGCAGATATTTCAGGATTTAACTCATATTATACCGGGGATATCGGCACGGTTGATGTTACTTTTATTAATAATGAAGGAAATACCGTAGAAACGACTCAACATCAAGCAATTGGAAATTTAAGAATTCAAGGTTTACAAAGTAATTTATATTTTAATTATTCGAATTATTCGGCGTATATAAATTATACTTTTTCAAATCCGTATAAAATAACCGATAAGAAAATAAGAATCGGAGATATTGCAAGTCATCATATTAATTTCGGAATAAATGCTCTGTTTTTAAATAAATTGAATGTAAATGTCAGAGCAAATTGGTCGGGCGAAAGACCCACAGGAAAAGAAACCACCGTTTCAAATAATCCCTTAAATAAAATTGATGCTTATTTTGTTATAAACAGTGCTGTTTCGTACAATTTTTTTAAAAGAATGTCTGCTCAAATTATAATCAATAATGTTTTGAATAAAGAATATTTCGACCCGGGTGTAAGAAGTGCAAACGGGATATATTATGCATCGAGGCTGCCGCAAAACAGAAGAAATTTTATTGTTAAATTAAATGTTAATTTTTAACTTTTATACAGAGCTTCAATTTGTTCTTTATATTTATTAATTACAACTCTTCGTTTAAGTTTTAAGGTTTGTGTGAGCATTCCGTTTTCAATTGTGAAATTTTCATTTGTAAAAATAAATTTCTTCGGTATTTCATAATTCCCGTAATTGTCTTTTAAAGTTTTACGAATTTCAACACTCATAAATTCTTGAACAATAGGTAAATGAACTAATTTATCTACTTCTGTTTTAATTTTTAATGTTTCTGCTGTTTTTTTCAAAACTTCGCAATCGGGAATTACAATACAAACATTAAACGGTTTTCCGTCACCGAAAACCATAGCATTTTCAATATACGGTAATAAGCGAATATCTTCTTCCAGTGCTGCCGGGAAAACATATTTACCGTTTTCTAATTTATATTGTTCTTTAATTCTGCCGGTAATAAAAATATAACCGTCTTTATCAATTGTTCCTCTGTCGCCGGTTTTTAACCAACCGTCTTTCGTAAAGACTTCTTTTGTGGCTTTCGGTTTGTTATGATATCCTACCATTAAATTCGGACCTTTTACCTGTATTTCGCCATCTTCACTCAAATCATTTACTGCTGAGCGATCAATCCTTACTTCAACATATTCCAAAGGAGACCCCACACTTCCGGGTTTATTCTGTTCTGGACTGTTCATTGAAATTGCAGGTGATGTTTCGCTCAAACCGTAGCAATCATAAACAGGCAGACCGATATCAGAAAAGAAATAAGAAATTTCATTATTCATTTTAGCACTTGCCGTTATTGAGGCTATAAGTTTTCCTCCGAATTTTGTTTTTATTTTTGAGAAAACAAGTTTATTGCCGATTTTTAATTTTAATTTTGTTACGAAACCGACATTACCTTTTTGTTCACGATTTTTTTTAGCAGCATTAACTGACATATCAAACAATTTCTTTTTAATACCGCCTTCGTTATTCATTTTAGCTTGAATTCCGTCATAGATTTTATTAAAAACACGCGGTACGGCAATTAAAAACGTCGGCTGAACTTTCAACAAATCTTCTGCCATTGTTTCGACACTTTCCATAAAGCCGATTGAACCGCCCGTAAAAAACCAATTGTATAATTCGGCAGTTTGCCCGTAACTGTGAGCCCAAGGAAGTATTGATAAACTGCGTGATGTTTCATTAAGAATATTTTCATATTTGTGAAATCCTGCACGAGCATTTGAAACAAAATTTCCGTGTGTTAACAAAACACCTTTCGGGTCTCCGGTTGTTCCGGAAGTATATATTAAAGCTGCAATATCATTTACATCCGGTTTTATAGATTTAACAGGATTTTTTGTACCGATATTTTCAAGATATTTCATACTTTTATCTCCCGAATACTCAATAATAAAAATATGCTCTAAGCTGTCGCTTTCATCTTTCAATGTCCTTACTTGGTCATAAATTTTTTTATTTGAAACTAATAAAAATTTTATCCTTGCATCTTTAATAATATATCGCCAAATCTTTAAAATTTCATTTTCATACATCGGAATAAATCGAGCACCAAGCCCAAAGGTTGCAAAAGCAGCAACAGCCCATTCTGTTCTGTTATTGGCTATGATTCCTACTGCATCATCTTTTGTAATATTTAAGAAAGCTAAACCGGCTCTGAAATTATCAACTCTTTTTCTGACATCATCATAAGTTATCCACTCGTATTTACCTGTTTGTTTGTTTTTTGTACCGAAAAGTTTATTGTTTTTAAATTTTTCGGTTGCGATTTCAAAATGATCGACTAAATTATCGGGTTTTTCTGTTAAAATCATTTTTTTTATAATTAAGAGTTGATATGTTTTAAAGAATTATATTAATTGTTACTGTGAGAAAGATATTTGCAAAAATTTTACTTTCGGAAAGGCTACTCACAAATTAGATTTATACTTCCCACTCGTCATAAAATTGATTAAGATATTGCAACATAAAATTATGTCGTTTTTCGGCAAGTTTTATTCCGGTTTCGGTATTCATTTTATCTTTCAAAAGTAATAATTTTTCGTAGAAATGATTAATTGTCGGTGCTGTGCTGCTTTTATATTCTTCTTTGCTCATTTGCAAATTCGGTTTTATATCGGGATTGTATATTTCTCGTTTTTTAAAACCACCGTATGCAAATGTTCTTGCAATTCCGATTGCACCTATTGCATCTAATCTGTCGGCATCCTGAACTACTGCCAATTCAGGTGAAAAATAATTGTTTTTTTTATGTCCGCCGAGAAAAGATATGTTTTTTACGATATTAACAACCGGTGCAATAATCTCATTATCAATATTTAGCGATAATAAATATTGTTCTGTTCTTTTCGGACCTATTGTTTCGTTACCTTCGTGAAATTTATGGTCGGCAATGTCATGAAGCAATGCAGCAAGTTCACAAATTAGTGAATTTGCTTTTTCGGTTTTTAAAATGAGTTGTGTGTTTTTCCAAACTCTGTAAATATGAAACCAATCGTGAGAGCCTTCGGCTTTGTTTAAAGTTTGTTTTACGAAAATTATTGTTTGTTGAATTATTTTTTTATTATTCACAAATGATTAAATTATTTGAATATTTTCAAATTGGTCAATTTTTGATTTCTGCGTTCTAAAAATATAAATTCTAAAATCAACAAGAGAAACGCGATAAAAATAAAGTAAGGAAATAGATCTGCATAATCCATTACTTCGGTTTTTCCTCCTTTTTCTCCGAAAGAATTAATTTGATGTTGAATTCTATTAATATCGGAATAAAAATTACCTGTATCGTAATATTTTCCTCCTCCGGCATTTGCAATTTGTGTTAAAAGCACTTCATTTAGTTTAGTCAGAACCACTTTACCGTTTTTATCTTTTTTATATTCACCGGTTTGAGGTTCGGGTATCGGAACAGCACTTTTTTTACCTATTCCGACAGTTGAAATAATAATACCGCTTTTCTTTACTTCTTTTGCAGCATCAATTGCCTTTTGTTCGTGATTTTCACCATCGGTTAAAATTAATATGAACTTTTGACTTTAAGTATTTGTTTTATCAAACATATTTGCCGCCAAATTTATTGCACTGCTTATATTTGTTCCCTGAACAGGGATAATATCCGGAGAAATTGAAGATAAAATAATATCGGAATTAGAGAAGTTTGATGTCAGAGGAATTTGCACAAATGCTTCACCGGCAAATATTATGAGTCCCATTCTGTCATAAGGGTTTTTTCGGTATAATTCGCTTATAATTTGTTTTGCACGATATAATCTGTTCGGTTTTACATCTTGAGCAAGCATACTGGAAGACACATCAAGTGCAAAAATAATTTCTCTGTTTTTTGTTGTCTGAACTTTTACTTTGTTACCTGATTGCGGTCGTGCTGCCGCAATAATCATAAATATTAATGCTGTACCTATAAGCATATTTTTAAATAAAATTCTGTATTTTGAATAATCAGGAAATAATTTTTGTATTAAATCTGAATCACCGAAACGTTTCAATGTTTTTTTTCTGAAATAATTTGCAGAAATATACAGCACAATAAAAAACGGTATCAGTAAAAATAACCAAAAATATTCAGGATTTTTAAATTGAAATAAATTCATTTTGTTTAATATTATTTACTATGGTATTGTTCTTAAAACCGTGTATCTTAATAAAATTTCAAAAACAAGCAGAATTAAAGCAGGAAGCAGGAAACGCATATATTCTTCTTCTGTTTTTTTACCGAGTTTTTCTTTTCTTTTATTTTTTTCGAGTTTTTCAATTTCATCATATATTTTCTTCAACTTTTCGTTATCAGTTGCTCTGAAATATTTTCCTCCGGTTTTTTTTGCAATCAATTTCAAAGTTTCTTCATCAATTTTTACTTCGACTTTTTGCATTTGAGGTCCGAAAATTGTTTGTACGGGCATATCGGCATAACCGTTCTTTCCTACTCCGATTGTATAAACTTTTATATTAAACTTTGCTGCCAAATCAGCAGCTGTCATAGGATCAATATTTCCGGCATTATTCTCTCCGTCTGTCAAAAGAATAATTATCTTACTTTTTGATTTACTGTCTTTCAAATCATTTACAGCCGTTGCCAATCCGTGACCGATTGCCGTCCCGTCGTCAATCAAACCTTGCTTTACACCGGCAAACATATTAATCAGTACTTTATGGTCAGAGGTAACCGGACATTGGGTAAATGCTTCACCTGCAAAAACTACCAATCCTATTCGGTCATTTTCTTGTTTGTTAATAAATTCTATTGCAATATTTTTTGATGCTTCAAGCCGGTTCGGTTTAAAATCTTGTGCTAACATACTCCCGGAAATATCCAAGGCAATAACAATATCAATTCCTTGAGTTATTTTATTTTGTACTTTTTCGGTTTGCGGACGTGCTAAAATAAGAATCAATAAAGAAATTACAGCTAATCGGATAACAAATAATAAATGTCTTAAATAATATTTTAAAGGTTTTTTAATATTGTCAAATACATTCACAGAAGAATATAACAAACTTGCCTGTGATTTTGATTTTCTTAAAATATACCAAATAATCATAGGTATTAATAACAAAAACAACCAAAAATATGAGGGATGTGCAAAAACCATAATTTTAATTTTCAATTGTAACGTCAGTTAATTCGTCTTCATTTTTCTCTTCCTCTTTTGTTTTATTTACAAAAGAAAGTGCATATTCAATCATCATCTCATTGCGATACTCATCCGGTTCGTCTTTTGCAAACTTAACCATATCGGACAAAGATAAAAGTTCTTTCAATTTATTATTCAAATCTTCGTTTGCAAATTCAGTTTTATCAAAATTTTTAATAATTTCATTTGTTACGGATTCTAATGCCGTAATTTTAAATCGTTCTTCAAGATATATTCTTATAATATTACTTAATTCCGTGTAAAATGGTTTTAAATTATTCTTCTTGTGAAGTTCTTTATTTTTTATTTCATTTATTCGTTGAATTGCTCTGATATGTGCCGGAATTTTAGGTTTAGCTTTTACAAACAGCGGTTTTTCCTCTGCTTTTCTTTTCTTTACATATTTGATTATCAGAACAATAATCACTATCAGGATAATGCTTAGTAATATATACCGACCGAAGCGTTGCATAAATTCTTTTAACGTCAACGGAGCATCAACAGGACTTTTAATATCGGCAATTTTTAGTTGTTGTGTAGTATCGATTTTACTCATAAATGCAGAATCAGGTTTAAAATATGAAACCTTTAAACGCAAAGGATTCGTTTCTAAAGTATCGCCGTCAACAATAAATTTAAAACCTTTTATTAAAAACAGTGAATCTTTAAACGAAGTTACGGTATATAGTTGCTCTAAGAAATTATCGTCTGTCTTCTTTACATCACTTTTGTTTATGATTTCGATACCGGGAATAATTACTTTATCAAATACCGGAAACTTAATATCTTTTCCGGTATTTTCCGGAATTTCCAATTTTAAAGTAATCTGATCACCAACCGTTATTTTTTTCTTTTCAAAAGTTGCTCTTTGCGAGAAACTCGTCTGAAACAAAAAAGAAAATAATACAATGCAGAAAATTTTATTAATCATTTTCAAAAAATTTTGTCAAAATTAAAAACAATCATTCAAATAATATCAAATAAAGACTATTTTTATACGTTTTTATTTTTTGATATGGCAGAAATCTACAAAGGCGTAAAATTTAATTACAAAAACATCGGCAAAACGATAATTGAACATTCTTTATTGTATGAATTGAAATATTGGTGTGCTGTTTTTAATCATAAAAATTTAGCACCTCCCTATCCCGGCGGTTCATCCGGAAATTTAAGTTTCAGAATAAAATCAAATGAAAATAACTTCATCATTACAACAAGCCATACTGCATTGAGAGACAATATGTCAGATGCAGATTTCACGGAAGTTACAAATTACCGTATAAATCAAAATCTGATTACCGGAAAAGGCGAGAAAATACCTTCATCGGAATCAATAATGCACTTTCTTATTTATAAAAGCAGAAAAGAGATAAATGCAATATTTCACGGGCATTCTTCCGAAATTTTAAAATATACTGAACAATTAAATGTTCCGATTACCAAAAAAGAATTATCCTACGGTACTGTTGAATTTGCAAAAGATGCTTTAAATTTGCTGCATAAATCTGATTTTATCATCTTAAAAAATCACGGTTTTGTATCGTTGGGAAAAACAATGCAAGATGCAGGAAAGCAAACAGACTTTTTTCTAAATAAATGTAAACCAATTAAATAATGAGAACAACAATTATAACTGTAACACTCTTAATCACCGTTTTTATTTCTTGTAACAAGCAAAAAAAAATAAGTTCAGACGATTCCAGAGGCAAAGTTATCAATGCTTCGGATATAAATAAAAACATTCAAAACGGGAAAGATATTATTTATCAAAATGCAACGATTATGGGTACTGTTGATTTTACAAAGTCAAAAAATGCAGACTTAGTTAATGCAAATTTAATTAAACACGACGTAAATTCCGTACTTACTTTTTACGATTGCACTTTTAAAGGAAAAATTATTGCACATAAAAAAGACAAAGAATTTAAAATTATTTCTGATTTCAATAAAAGTATTTGTTTTGTTAACTGCACTTTTCAGGATACCGTTGATTTCTCTGATTCCGATTTTAAAGATGTCGTAACATTCTCAAATTCAATATTCCAAAACTTTGTAAGTTTCAAATCGGCATTCTTCAGTCCGAAAGGTATGGATTTTACAAAATCGCATTTTATAAAATATGCAGAATTTAATATGATGCATGTCTCCGGAAATTGCAACTTTTTCGATGCTGTTTTTGATGATAATGTGTTATTCCAACTTTCGGAATTTAATAACTCCGTACAATTTAATGCTGCAAAATTTAATCAAAACGCAAATTTTACAAAAGTTAAGTTTAAGGATGATATTTTTTTTAATTATGCTGAATTTTATAAGAAAGCACAATTCAATACTTCAGTCTTCGGAGGAAGAACAGAATTTATTAAGTCGAAATTTAATTTAATTTCCGAATTTAAAAACTGTTTATTTTTTTCAAAAACAACATTTGAAAATGCTGAAATTACAGGAATTTTAACATTTGAAAACAGTATTTTTTATATTTCCGATCCTATCAATTTTAATCTGAAAATTTTGAAAGAAAGCGATTTAATACTCGACAACACTGTTGTTTTACTAAAAAAATAAATTTTCAAAACTCTGATTCAGAAAAAATGTATATCTTTATAACCTTAATTTATTAAAATTAAACCTTTATTATTATGAAAAAATTAATTAACAGTATTTTAATTGCCGGTTTTATCATCGGTATTTTTGCAGTTATGCCCGGTTGCGACCCGGATAATCCTATTACTCCTAATGATGTTCTTGAAGGTCTCGGTTGGTTCGGTCTCGGAGGAACTATGGGAGATGATACAACTGCAATAGAAAACAGTATCTATCTCGGTTCAGGACAATTACCGGCTTCAGTTGATTTATCCCCCTATTTCCCTCCTGTCGGAGATCAGGGATCATACGGAACTTGTGTGGCTTGGGCAACCGGTTACAATCAGAAATCGTTTTTGGAAGCTTGGGACGATAACCACCGAACAACATTTAATAACAGTCAAATTTTCAGTCCGAAATATTTATTTTGGTCTATTCCGAGTGCTAAAAAGGTGCCGACTGTAACGGAACCGGTTTTGAACCGGCTTACGATGCTATGATTGCCGGCGGAGTAGCTGATTTGGCAACAACACCGTACACAAATTTGGGTGATTGTTCAAGTTCTCCTTCAGGAACCGAAAATACAAATGCAGCCAAATATAAAATTGAAAGTTACAGACAAGTAAATGTAGATATTAAAACAATAAAACAATATTTAGCACAAGGCAGAGCATTATCTTTCGGAGCAAAACTCGGAGAAAATTTTATGGCTTGGAATTCGAGTGATGTAATATACGGTGATACAGAAGACTATCAAGGTCAAAACGCCTATCATGCCATGACACTTTGCGGTTATGACGACAGTAAAGGAAATAACGGTGCTTTCCGTGTGGTAAATACTTGGGGCCCCAATTGGGGCGACGGCGGTTATATTTGGGTTGATTATAATTTCTTTGTAAGCGGCGATTTTGCTTTCTGTGCATTTGCAGCTACTAATGTTTTTTCTAACCCTGATTCGGACGGGGATCATCAAGTTGACGACGGTGATATTAATTCCGGTTATGATTTAATGGCTTGGGAACTATTAGATCTTCATGATGATATTGTTGATCCCGGAAACAACAATCCGAGAGCACGTGTAGCAAAGTACAATGCGTACAATACAGGAACTAATTATATTCCTTCATCAAGAGATTGGAATATTCTTTATATTTATTACAATGCAAACAATGCAAATGATTACGGCATTTTACTCTATGATTATTATAGTGATGATAATACAGACGGAACTTGGACACAAGGCGGAAACGGTAGTTTAGGAACAAACGGAGACAGCGAAATTGATCAAAATTGGTGGAATTGGGTTGACGTTCCTGCCGGTCAAAGTGTTGCTTATTCTGTATACGGAAATACACCTGAAGGTGACAGATTCAGTTGGCAATATACAATGCCTTCAATAACAGGAGATTATTACCTTGTAATTATTGTTGACGGATACGATGTCATTCAAGAATTTGACGAATCAAATAACTATTTCTATTTAACCGATTCGGAAGGCGGACCTATTACATTCTCTAACGGAGCTATGCAAGAACAACCTGCTAAAAATTTTGAGAAGAACTTAAATCCGCAAATGGGCGATGATTCTCCGAAACAAACTGCAATAAATCAACAACATCTTAATACATACAGTACAAAAGAAATCAGACAGTTAATAAATTACAGATTGGCTTCGGGAGATATTCAAAGAAAAGCTGCTGCCTTTAATAAATCAAATAATAAGGGCTACAGAAAAACTAATAATTAATAATTTCTTTAAAATAGTATTAAAAGGTTGTCTGAAAAGTATCTTACAGAGTCATTCTGAATTTATTTCAGAATCTACTGTATTGATTTACTATATGTTCTGAATAGATACTGAAACGAGTTCAGTATGACAAAACATACTTTTCAGACAGCCTCTTTTTTTATTCAGAATAATCATAAAATAGGGCTTGCTGAAAAGCTCAGATGTGCGTCTATTTTGGATTTTGTGAGATGTAGATGTATATAAATACTTCAAATTGAACAAAATACAAAAGAGATGTGCAGCTGAGTAGCAAAAATTTGGTAGTTTTATCAAAAAAAGTGCAAGGGTTTCAAGATGTTTCATTCAAAAACCTTGCACTTTATCACAAAAATACAAGTATAGAGTGTTGAATTACAATATATTTAGCGTTTTTCAGCAAGCCCTAATGTAAGAAGAAAGTTTATGAATTTGCTCAGAACTTTTCCAAATTACATTAGCAGCAACTTCCCATTTTAAAGCCGAAATGCCGGGTCGGTTCCCGATAATTCTGTATGCTTTATTTTGATAATAAATCTCAAGTCGTTCATTAACTTGCGGATTAATTGTTTGTAAATCGTTAAAATTCATTGATATCTTCTCATTTTTATTAATATAATCAATAATTATTTTATCGGTATAAAGTTTTATGTCTGCTTTGCCGCTGTATATTAAATCTTTCTTATTTTCAGCTTCGATATAGACGGTTGATGCTTTGTCTTCAAAAATAATATCTTTAAAACCGATTGTTATTTTTTCGGATATAAATTTTACTAATTCTTGTTGTTCCCAATCAAACCAATTTTGAATATTGTCAAAATATAGCTTTCCGAAACTTCTGCGTTTAAAAAAACCGTATTTATTAATATGAATATCATATCCGCAAGATTTGCAATAAAAATTATTTCCTTTAGCCGAAAAGGTATCAATGCTTTTACATTCCGGACACAAATAAAGTGTGTGATTGATGTATTCTGCCCGTTTCTGCGAATGTATTTTATTCATTACAATACGTTGATTTTTAACTTCATTATATTGAAGTGTTTCTGTAAGTTTATCGAATATTTGTTTTTCGGAAAAATTTGAAACATCTTCTGATGTAAATAATAATTTGTATTTAATTACAACTTTTGTCTTTCTGATTTTGTAAGCCCATCTCGGATTAAAGAGATTCATTCCTTGTAAAATCGGTACAATTACCGGAACTTTTAATAGTTTGATAAGTTTTGCAATTGAAGGGTCAATAGGCTGTGTGCTGCCCGACCAAGTTCTTGTTGCCTCAGCAAAAATTCCTACATTCTCGCCTTGTTTTATTACTGAAATTATATCACGAATAACTTTTGTATCACGAATACTTTTCTTTTTAGGAATAGTTCCCAAGCCGTTAAGGATATAGCGAATAACAGGGTTGCGAAATGCTGCATCGGAGGAAACAAAATGCGTGAACTTCGGCAGAAAATAACCTGTAATAAAGGGATCCCAATAACCGACATGATTTCCGAGAACTAAATACGGAGCTTTCAGTTTTTTTACTCCTTCAGGCATATTTTTTTTAATACCGTAATATTTTATAAAAAAAGTAAAGACACTGTAAGTTATGAAACGAATAAATTTTGATGTGGAGTAATTTTTTTTCTTCATTAAGTATATTTTTTTAAAAATAACAAAAATTCATTAAGAGGAATGTGTTCGGCACCCAGACTTTCTAAATATGAAGTATGAACTTGTGCATCAATAAGTTTTAAATCAATGTTTTCGATTAAAAAGGCAAGAGCAATTTTTGAAGTGTTTGATTCCTTGCTGAACATAGACTCCCCGAAAAATACTTTGCCGAGTTTTATGCCGTACAATCCTCCCGCAAGTTCGTTATTTTTGTTATAAACTTCAACAGAAACGGCAAATTCGAGTTTGTGTAATTGTATGTATGCTTTTTCCATATCATCGGTAATCCAAGTACCTTCTTCCTCTTTTCGTTTTATGTTTTTGCAGTTTTTTATAACTTTTTCAAAATCTTGGTTTATGGTGCAGGTATAAATCTTCTTGTTTATCAGAAGTCTTAAACTTTTTGATTTTTTGAAGTTTTCGGGAAACAGAACAAAACGCGGGTCGGGAGCGTGCCAAATTATCGGCTCACTTTCATTATACCAAGGGAAAATGCCGTTTTTATATGCAAAAATTAAACGCTCGGGCGATAAATCTCCTCCCACGGCAAGAACTCCGTTTTCCGCAAGGGAAGGATGAGGGAACATTATTTCATCATTAAGTTCAAAAACAGGCATTTTAATTTTGAATTATAATTTTTTGAACGGAAACAGTGTTTTTTACCTGTATCTTCATAAAATATATTCCCGGAGAAAAGTTTTTAATACTAATTTCGGAAATGTTTTGTTTTATTAAAAGTAAATTTCCTTTGATGTCATACATCATAATTTTATTTGCCGTTTCCGATAAAAAGATAAAATCAGTTGCGGGATTAGGATATATTTCAATATTGTTTTCTGAATTATTTTCAATACTTACAGGGTTGCAATTCCAAACGGCTGTCCAACCGCTTCTTACGGTTGCACCGTCGGAATGAAATTTCAGAGTCAAAGCGTTTCCGCTTGCTTCAACATAATCGGGGCTTGCTGTGCCTGAGTATCCGCCTATTAATTGAGCATCTGTATTGTATCCGTCATAAATCCACAAAGAATCATATCCGGCTTCTAATTCAAATGAGCTGAAACTTAATGACAGTAAAGAAACATTGTCCGGTGCGATTGTAAAATAATAATCTTCATGGTTGTAATGATTTCTGTCAGGACCTCCCATATCGTAAATCGTGTAATTGCTCGGAGTTATTGTACAGTTTGAAAATCTGTCGCGAATTAAATCCCACATTTCGGAATAACCGTCGTCATAACCTAAAGCCCAAATTGCTATTCCTGCTAAATCTTGATGTTGAATGACATCATATTTGTATTTCATTGTTTCTTTCGTATCAACCCAAGCCTGATGCCAATTTCCTCCGGAATAATATGTGTAGTAACTGCACATACTGTTTTCGTTCAGTTTTATTGCGTCATAATATCCTGATGAGTTATTTTTAATTGTTTTAATTGTTTTTGATGTTCCGTTTAACAGGGTTGAAGAAGGCACATTTTCGCTTTCCGTTTTCCATTCGTATCCGTAATACGGAACACCGCAAAGTAATTTTTCTTTCGGAATTCCGGCATATAAATAAGTGATTATTGATTTTGAAAGATTATAATCAAAGGTATTCATTGTATAAAGTTGACCGGTAGGACCTGCAATATTGCTCCCCGGCCAATAATAATCATAAGCCATTATAATAAAAAGGTCAATATAATCTCTCAGCAACGGGATATTATAAATATTATGCCAATCAACGGCAGGCATAGCAATACTAACTTGCGAGCCGGGAATATTTGTGTGAAATTGATCGGCAAGATTTATCAGAAAATTATTAAATTGTACGGCTTCACTGTCCGGAATGAGTTCAAAATCAATATTTACACCGTCGGCATTTCTGTATTCGACCAAAGAGAGTAAATTGTCAATCAGGTTTTGTTGTGCCGAAGCATTTGCAAAAAATGCAGCATGATTATCAAAAAGCGTAACGCATAAATTTACTCTGACATTATTCGCTTGTGCAGAATCAATAACAGCAGCAGTTTTCCAGTTGTGTGTATTAACAGAATCGCCTGTGAGATAATCAACTTCATATGAAAAAAAAGATAAATCTGATAATAAGTTCCAGTGATAATTCAAGTATGAATTTCCTGACCAATAAGGATACCAGCCGAAAACTAATTTCTGTAAATTACATTTATCTTTACCGACAGGTAATATTGATTTAATTTCGGTGAGTTTTTTATATTCTTTAGGGGAAAAAGTTGCCAAAGAATCATAATATTCTTTTTGCTCTTTATGCGCCGAGTGTCTTACATTTTTTTGCGAAAAGATATTAGCTGAAATAAATATCACTAAAATTGTTATTATATTAAATTTCATTATTTTTTGTTCAAATAATTATTTTTACGACGTTTTGAAGTCCTGGCGGACGTTCAAAAGTCATTTTAAAACGTAAAGGTATTGCTTATACTAATAAATTTGTTTTCTTAAAAGTACAATTATCAATTATATAAAATCGTCTTCATAAAGTTGTCTTATTATACCGTCAGCAAGTCCTGTTTTGGGAACATAAATTGTGTTAATTTTTGCGGTTTCTAAAATTTTGATGTAAACTTCTAATGCCGGAATAATAACATCTGCTCTGTCGGCTCTGAAAAAATATTTAAGCATACGTTCATCAATGTTTAAAGGATTAAGTTCAT
Source organism: Bacteroidota bacterium (assembly GCA_024277895.1). Taxonomy (GTDB): domain Bacteria; phylum Bacteroidota; class Bacteroidia; order Bacteroidales; family JAADGE01; genus JAADGE01. Next base: position 28,329 of record JAJRUH010000120.1, read on the forward strand.
TGTATAGATTTTTAAGGAAAATTAAAGGAACTGATTTGTTGCCGAATATTTTACTTATTCTGTTAATATTACCTCCGGTTCCTATTAAATTGATATTAATATGATTTTTTAGTAATTTCTTCATATCTTTTTCAAACCGGGAATATTCGTTACTGTCAAATTTTCTTTCTAATATCCTGACAGTTCCTATTTTATATGAATCTGACCAAAATAATTTTTCTCCTTTAAAAAGTGATAACTGTAAACTGCCGCCGCCTAAATCGGCAGAAAGGTAGGTGTTTCCGGGTGTAAGATGGTATTTATTAGTTTCAAAAATAAGATTTGCTTCTTCCTTAATATCAATAATATTAATACAGATACCGGTTAATTTATTAATTTCTTTTATTACTGTTTCTCCGTTTTTTGCATCTCTTACGGCGGAAGTGGCACAAGCTCTGAATTGTTTTACATTATAGAAATCTAATAATCTTCGGTAGATTGTTATTGCATCAATAAAGTCCTGTTTTTTCGGTTGTTTTATTTTGCCGTATTCAAAAACGTCAGCACCCAATCTTACAGGCATCCGTACATACAATCTTTTTTTTAAAACGGCTTTATCATAACTCTCTCCGGGCAATACATCCTTTATAATTAAACGCGTTGCATTTGATCCGATATCTATTCCGGCATATCTTTTTATTCTCATTAATTTTGTTTCTCTTTAATTTTACAAATATACATTCCCGTTCGGATATATCAAAATATGAAGTTTATGAAAAAAAACTCATTTATTATGAAAAAAAACTTTTATGTGTAATTATTTTATTAATTTTGCAGTCCGAATAAGCGGACCCGTAGCATAATTGGATAGTGCACCTGACTACGGATCAGGAGGTTGGGGATTCGAATTCCTCCGGGTTCACATTTGAAAACAGAAGCTCTGCAGAAATGCGGGGCTTTTTTATTTGTGTGTATTACTATTTTAATTTCATTTATTTGAATCTTTATTTTCCGTCATTTTACTTTCTTCATACTCAATTTTAAAATACAAATCAAAATCCGGTATTGATTTATTAATCAATTCTATTCTTAATTCATTATAAAATCTTTCTTTTGTTGACTTGCCGATTGTAAGTAATTATGTCTTTATCAGTGTATTAAGATTAAATATCGGTTGAGTTTGATTTATATCTTTCGACAAATAAACAGGTAATTTTACAATTCTTTCATCCGTGAAATCTTTATGTTCATAAACAATATATCGTAATTGTATTTTTAAATAAAAATTTGAAATAATTTCTTGTAATTTTAATTTAAACGATTTCCCGTCTAAAGAATAAACCGATAGTCTGATAATGCGACACTATCCCGTAAAGTGTGTAAAGTCGGATTTTTAATCAGCTTTTTTTACGGTTTAATTCTGTCTGTAAATATAGTCATCAAATTGATTTAAAATAATCCTCCGATTTCTAACCGGCTGTATTCGGTTTTTACTGATTGTACCGAATAGTTCCGTTTTTTTGTTAAAAAATTTCTAATTGTTTAGGAGCTTTCTCAAGCGGAATGTCTTTTTTGCCCCAAAAATTAATGATATTGCCGTATTGTTTATCCGTAACAGGAAGAATATTAACATGACCGAGTTCCGGGATGGCTTTTTCTACACGTTTTATGTGTACATTCATACTTTCACGGCTTGCACAATGTCGCACGTAAACGGAATATTGCATCATTGAAAAACCGTCATCCAATAAAGATTTACGAAACCCGGAAGCTCGGCGTCTTTCCTTTTTCGTTGTTGTCGGTAAATCAAAAAATACAAATAACCACATAATTCTGTAAGCATTTAATCGGGTTTGACGCATTATACCGTTGCTTGTTGTATGTTTTTTACCTCTGACAAGGGTTAAAACCCTGACAGATGGGTATTTTGTTAAGTTTATTTCAAAACAGGATATGATATTTTCTTTTTATCTCCTTTATAACATTTTACTAAAGATGCTGTAGTTATACTTAAACCTACTGAAAGCGGTCGTGTTACTTTTTCAAATTGAATATCGACAGTCAGAATATCCATTAATTCAAATTTTATTTCTTTTGATAAATCTTTATAATCCGGAAATTTAGCAAAAGTTTCTTTTACGATTCTGTCTGCAAACGGGCGATATGGTTCCATTAAGTCATCTGCCAAACGATAAGCATTATATTTGTTTCTGTGATGAATGCCCAAAGCCGGAAGCAGACCTGAACCTACTATAGCTTTTGCCGTTGCGGAACGTAATATTGTATAACAGAAATTTAACATTGAATTTGGCTGTTTGCCGTTTCTGTGTCGAATAAAATTATCAAATAATTTATTCCAATATATACGAGCTGCATGAGACTCTCTGTTTGTTGTATCTCCGCTTTTTACATGCTTTTAAATTTCTCTTAAAGCTTCTCCGTTTTTATTAAAATAATCTAAAACTTCGGCTTGATTTCTGATTTTTGCTTTTATAGTTTGTTGCCATAAACTTTTTTTTAAAGATTCTGTTGCCTTTATCTGATAATCTGCATGCATACCGTGTAAATGATGCGATTCAAAATTAATCATCATAGAAGCAGGCATATGTTTATCATCACAAAAAATAACAGCCGTATTATTTTCGGAGAATAATTGCATCACTGAATGAGTATAAGTAATTTGTTTATTATCAAAAATAACATAACCTATATCTTCAGCTGTTATCATTTGCTCTTTATCAATCATCTTATCTTTAACAAAGAGCTGTTTGTTTTTTACAAAAAGATGGTAAGGGTTTACGAAGAAAAGAGTTCTTTTTAGCATAATGTTGATTTCTAACTATTTAAAATCAACATAAATTATGCCGCCTTTTTAAAAAATAACTATATTTTTTTGTTACTGTGTTCAATACGTCAAAGATACAAAATGAACTTAGCGGAGCAATCTCACGAACAAAGTGAGTAAAGTAATTCACAACTTAAATATGAAAATAGCTGCAAAAAGAAAAGCAACTTTAAGACTTAACAAAATTAATTCACTTGCAACACAAGAGGAAAAACAGGTTATCAAACAAAAACTGTTAAAGTTTCAAAATTAAGCAGAAAAACCGCACTTAAAAGAGCCGGTAAAAAATGCCGGGCTTTAAACAGAAAAAGTGAAAATACGATAAATCAGAGTTTGAAAAGCATTAAATATACTTGCCGAAATCGGAACACTGCCGGCAGACAAATACAAAACTCCTATTTGAAAAGGCAAAAATATTGAACCGGTAAGAACCGGCACACATTCCGACCTTTTTAAAAAAAACATATACCGAAAAACCCGCAAAAAGCGAGTTTTTTTGTTTTCGTAAAATTTAGGGCTTGAAAATTTTAATTGATTTTCAGAAAATATTTTTTAAATAATATTTCCGTCTTTGTTAAAACGTTCTCTTTTTGAGAAAAAGAAAGATGCTTCAATTTCGGCATTTTCGTCGCTGTCGGAACCGTGAACCGCATTTGCCTGTATATCAGTTGCATATAACTTTCTTATTGTTCCTTCCTCTGCATCTTTCGGATTAGTTGCTCCGATTAATTTACGGTAATCTTTAACGGCATTTTCTTTTTCTAAAACTGCTGCTACAATAGGTCCCGAACTCATAAAGGCGGTTAATTCACCGTAAAAAGGTCTTTCTTTATGAACTTCATAGAATTTTTCGGCATCGGCTTTGCTCATTCTGAACATTTTCATTGCCTGAATTCTGAAACCGCCGGCTGTAATTTTTTCTAATATCTTTCCCGTATATCCTTTTTCTACGGCAGTAGGTTTAACCATTGTTAATGTAATATTTCCCATTTTTTTGTTTTTTAATTTAAAATACAAAAGTAATATTTATAGCGAATAATGAAAATTGAACAAGCAATGAATATTTTAAAAATCAGTTGAAAAAATGAGATTATCATTTATCTTTGACATCTAAAAAATATATTGTGAAAATACTTACCGAAGATTTTGAAAATAAAGTAAAGAAAATACTTACAAAAGACAAAAAGATTTTGATTTCCGGGCATTACAATCCCGACGGAGACAGCTTGGGAGGTTCTTTGGGATTATACTATTTGTTGGAAAATGCCGGATTTGATGTTTTTGTGATGATGCCTTCCGATTTGCCCGATTTTATGAAATGGCTGCCCGGTGCGGATAAAATTTCAATTTATAAAAAAAGAAAAAATGAACTTATAAATAGTGCCGATATAATTTTTTTTGTTGATTTTAATGATGTAAGCAGAACGGAAAATGCTGCCGAAGCTCTTAAAAATTCGGAAGCGGTAAAAATTATGTTAGATCACCATCCGCAACCTTCCGATGATGCAGAGTTTATTTTTTCGGATACGAAAGTAAGTTCGGCTTCAGAAATTGTATATGAATTTATTAATATGCTCGGATTTTCGGAATATATTGATAAAAATGTTGCGACATGTTTGTTTACGGGAATTATGACCGACACTTTAAATTTCAGCGTAAATTCTTCTCGTCCGGAAACTTTTGAAATTGTAAGTAATCTTTTGTCTTTAGGAATTGATAAAGACGCTGTTTATGAAAAAGTAAACAATAACTTTTCTTTAAAACGTTTAAAACTTATAGGCTATTTGCTTTATAAAAAAATGAAAGCGGTTTCGGATTATAAGTTCGCTTATATGTTAATTTCTAAAAAAGAGTTGAATGAATTTGATTTCAGGGACGGAGATCATGAAGGTATTGTGAATATGCCTTTGTCCGTTGCAGATATAAATGTTTCCTTAATTGTAATTGAACAAGATGATTTTGTAAAGTTATCTTTACGTTCGAAAGGGGATTATGACGTAAATTTATTGGCAAGAAAATATTTTAACGGCGGCGGACATAAAAATGCTGCAGGCGGAAGAATTTACAAACCATATTCGGAAGTTGAAGACTATATCTTAAGTTCTGTAAAAGCTTATTTTTCTGAAAACTAAACGATGAAACGAATTATTTATTTTTTAACCGTATTTATTTTTTTGATTGTTGCTTGTAATAATGAGGAAGTTACAGAACAACCGAGAATTCAAAAACGTTTTATTCAGGACAGTTTAATGAAAGCTAATCAATTTTTGTTGCAACGTGACAGCGAATTAATTCAAAGTTATGTTGAGCGGCACAATTTTAAAATGAAGCTAACACCTGAAGGGTTGTGGTACGATATTTATAAAAAAACTGACGGGAGAAAACTTCAAAACGGAAATATTATTCGTTACAAATACAAAATTGAACTTTTAGACGGTACTGTTTGTTATTCTTCCGATAAGGACGGAATTGCACAAATAAAAATAGGCAGTTCGGGAAAAGAAATCGGATTGGGAAAAGTTTTTTTAATGATGCGAGTCGGTGAAAAAGCGAAATTTATTTTACCGCCGTATTTAGCATACGGTCTGGTTGGCGATATGAAAAAAATTCCTGCTCGTTCGGCATTGGTATATGATGTGGAAGTTACGGAACTTGTTGATTTCTAAATTTAATATTTAGGCACTGATTTTGATCTTTATTATATTGAACTTAACGTAATACTGCAATGAAACTTTATAAAATTTTATTTTCGATTATCATTTTGTTTTTGTCATTTTCTTCTTGTATTGATGAACCTGCACAACCTGCAAGCGAAAAAGAAATAATTGATAATATTTCCCGTGAGTGGAATTGTTCAGAGGATGAAGGCGGTTTTAATTTTGATTTCACTGCTGTAATTTCTCCCGACGGAACAAATTCGAAACAAGTATTAATTAATAATTTTCATAAAATAGGAACGGATTTGTCTGTTGATGTAATTGTAAATCAGGATTTAACACTTGAAATTCCGGAACAAACTATCGGAACTCAGGTGTTTAAAGGAACAGGATTGATTTCAGACGATTACACTGAAATTACTTGGAATTATACCATAGAAACCGATGATAATACAGTTACACACGTTACGGGAAAATATTCTTACGGCGTTTCGTCTTAACAGTTATTTTAGGGCTTGCCTTTAGATTTGTAAAGTTATTTTTAAAGAAAAAAGTATAATTTAAAAATATATGATAATGATGATGATGAATTTTCTTTTTTGTTACTTTTTTCTTTGTTAATAATTGTAATTTTGTTAATAACTAAAA
>JAJRUH010000121.1 GCA_024277895.1 Bacteroidota bacterium
GGCGGAGATATGATAAAAACCGTCAGTTTTAAAAAAACCGAATATGCCGATTTGCCCTTAAAATTTGAAGCCGGTACTTCTAACTATGTCGGGGCAATCAGTTTAGGCGAAGCCGTTAATTTTATAAAATCAATAGGCATTGCAAAAATTGAAAAATATGAAACCGGACTTTTAAAATATGCCGAAGAAAAATTATCTTCTGTAAGCGGATTAACCATATACGGAAAATCCGAGAATAAAACATCGGCAATCTCGTTTCTTTTGGAAGGAATACATTTTTATGATGTCGGAATGATTTTAGATAAACTCGGTATAGCTGTCAGAACCGGAGCACATTGTGCAGAACCGACAATGAAACATTTCGATATCACAGGAACTGTAAGAGCAAGTTTTGCCGTATATAATACAAAAGAAGAAATTGATAAATTAATTTCGGCACTGCAAAAAGTTAAAATGATGTTTAAATAAAACTTAAAAAATATGACAACGCAAGACATTCAAAATGAAATAATTGACGAATTTGCTGTTTTCGATGACTGGATGGATAAATACGAATATCTTATTGAAACAGGAAATACCTTAGAACCTTATGACGAAAAAAACAAAACTCCCTCTAATTTAATACAAGGTTGTCAATCAAGAGTTTGGCTTGATGCCGAATATAAAGACGGGAAAATATTTTTTACGGCAGACAGTGATGCAATTATTACAAAAGGCATTATTGCACTGCTTATCAGAGTTTTTTCAGGAAAAACGCCGAATGAAATTATGAAAACAGATTTGTTTTTTATAGAAAAAATCGGCTTACGTGAAAATCTGTCCCCCACAAGAGCCAACGGCTTGGTTTCAATGATTAAAAATATGAAAACTTATGCAACGGCATTTCATGCAAAATATGAATTATGAATTTTAAATAACCCTTTAAATTTACAATTATGAAAACAAAAGTAATTTTATCACTATTATTAATCGCAACCGTATTAACATTTTCGTGCAAGAAATTATTAACTTTTGATATTTCCGACAGTACAACAACTACCGTAGATGCAAATATCTTACCGTTTCAACTTCCGGTTGAAATTCCGACACCTGATATAACAACAAATTCCGAAAATGAATTTTCTCAGAATAATACCAATGTTGATTTGGTAAAAGAAATTATTTTAAAAAAATTGTCATTAACCATTACATCTCCGAGCGACAAAACGTTTTCGTTTTTGAAATCCATCGAAATTTATATTTCCGCCGACGGTGAAGACGAAACAAAATTAGCTTGGAACGATAATGTGGACAGTAATGCAAAATCTATTGAATTAGAAACAACAAAAAGTGCATTAGATAAATACGTGAAAAAAGATAAATATAAATTAAGAACAAAAGTTGTAACAAAAGAGACCCTGACACAAAGTATTGATATAAAAATTGATTTTACTTTTCAGGTAACAGCAGACCCTCTTTAAAAAACAATTCTTTATTCGTCTTGTCCCGGCAACGAAAAAGTGTAAGTCGTCTTTTTAAGGCGACAAATAATAAAAATAAAAGATAATGGAAGAAGATATTTTACAATTAGAGAAAAAAATTTACGATATTCTGCATACAGTTTACGATCCTGAAATTCCCGTTAATATATACGATTTAGGACTTATATATGATGTTGATATAGACGATTATAACAATGTTGAAATAACTATGACTTTAACGGCACCGAATTGCCCGGTTGCCGACAGTTTGGTTATGGAAGTTCGCGACAGAGTAGCAGATTTACCCGATACAAATAAAGTTAACGTAAATCTGACATTCGACCCGCCGTGGGAAAAATCTATGATGAGCGAACAAGCAATGCTGGAATTGGGATTCTTATAACACTTTTGAATATATTGTATCTTGAATTCAAATAAATCAAAATATTCTCATAAAATTAAAGCTGAGGCAAAACGTCTCGGCTTTTTTGCTTGCGGCATTTCGGAAGCACGCTTTTTGGAAGAAGAAGTCAAAAACTTTGAAAATTGGCTGAAAAGCAAAAAAAACGGTGAAATGCAATATATGGACAATAATTTTGAAAAACGTCTTGACCCGACTTTGCTCGTTCCGGGAGCTAAATCCGTTATTTCTCTGCTGTATCCGTATTATCCGCATAAATTACAACTACATAAAGATGCTCCCGTGATATCCAAATATGCTTACGGCGAAGATTATCATTTTGTATTAAAAGATAAAATGAAAGAATTGATAAAATTTATCAATTCTGAAATTGGTGAAGTTAACGGAAGAGCTTTTACCGACAGTGCACCCGTATCGGATAAAAAATGGGCGGAGATTTCCGGTATTGCTTGGCGCGGCAAAAATTCAGTTATGCTCACAAAACAAGGCAGCTTTTTCTTTATCGGAGAACTTATTCTTGACCTCAATCTGGAAGCAGACAAACCGATGAATTCATATTGCGGAACCTGCACACGCTGCATTGATGCCTGCCCGACGCAAGCAATTACAGAACCGTATGTTGTAGATGCCCGAAAATGTATTTCATATTTAACAATTGAATTTAAAGGAAAATTACCTGATGAAATAAGGGGAAAGTTCCGAAATCGAGTTTTCGGATGCGATATTTGTCAGGATGTTTGTCCGTATAACAGTAAACCGTTGTTCCGTAATGAAGAACGTTTTTTACCGCATCCCGATTTGCTTGAAATGACTAAAAGCGATTGGTACGAAATAACCGAAGATGTTTTTCGGAAGTTGTTTAAAAAATCAGCCGTAAAAAGAATAAAATTTACCGGCTTGAAAAGAAATATAGATTTTATAAAACAATAAACTTGTTATATTTTTGTTTCTCACTTTATAAAGAAAATAAAATGAAACGTAAAATCTTAATTACAGGAGCCGGCAGAGGAATAGGAAAGGCGGAAGCACAAAGGTTGTCTCCGAATAACGAGCTGTTTCTGCATGCTTCAAAACAATCGTCTTTTGAAAATAATATTAATAATGCTCATTACTACGGGTATGATTTTTCCGAAATCGAAAATGTCGAAGCATTTGTTAATGAATTAAAAACACAAACTGATAACATTGATGTTTTAATAAATAATGTGGGAATTATGATATTGGAGAATTTTCAAGATTTTAAAGATGAAGATATCAATACTTTAATAACTCTTAATTTACATTCACATTTATTGCTGACAAAAAAGTTAATACCTATGTTGCTGAAAAGCACAAATCCGCACATCGTATTTATGTCTTCAATGTCGGCAAAAAATCAAATTGAAGGAGAATCAGTATATGCTGCAACCAAGGCCGGACTTATGCAATTTGCTCATGTTTTAAGGAACGAACTTGCCGGAAAAATCAGAGTTTCAACTATTCATTCATGGGGTGTTAATACTTGGGGGGATCCCGAAGGTTCTCCTATTCTGGTTCCCGAAAACATTGCCGAAGTCATTGAATTTATTCTTGACAGGGAACGTCCTTTCGTTATTGAATCCGTTGATCTCAGTCATGAGTTGCAATGGAAAGGTACTCATGCACCATGGTCTCCCGAGAAAATAAAAAATTTGAAATAAATCTGAAATAACAAATGAAAAAAAATATTCTTTCAATAGTAATTGTCAGTTTGATTTTTTTGACATCGTGTCAAGATAATAATCGTTTTAATGTTGATGTTTCGGACATAAAAGTTGAGATTAAAACAAAACATTTCGAAAAAGATTTGTTTAAATTCAATATTGACAGTGCCGATTATTACATTAATTTATACAGGCAAAATTACGGAGAGTTCTTTAAACTTTTTAATTATCAGATAACTGAAATCGGCTCTTCGAGAGACAAAAGCTATCCTGAAAATTTGGATATGTTTGTAAGATATTGGAAAACAGAAAAAATTCCGCATATTTTAGATTCGGTTTTTGCCGATTTTGAAACTCAACAAATTCCTCAAATTACAAAAGCATTTCAACATTATAAATATTATTTTCCGGAAGATACCGTACCGGCAATTTATACTTTCTTCTCCTCTTTCGGATATTCGGTTGTTTCACTTGACGGAATTGTGGGTTTGGCACTTGATAAATATCTCGGTAAAAAATTCTGTTATTTGTATGACAGAGTAGGATGGAGTAATTATCAGAAACGCCGAATGATTAAAGAAATGATTCCTGTTGATATTATGCAATCGGTTGCTGTGGCTGATTTTCCCTATGATAATGAGAACAGTGATAATTTGTTGAAAAAAATGATTTATGAAGGGAAAATTCAATATTATTTGAATTGTATGTTGCCGAAAGTTGCTGATACGTTAAAATGGCGTTACACAAAACGACAACTGAATTGGGCAGAAAAATATGAAAATAAAATTTGGAGTTATCTCGTTGAGAAAAAATTATTATTTTCTTCCGAACAATCGGAAATACAAAAACTTACCGGAGACGGACCTTATACTTCGGCATTTACAGATGTTTCGGCTCCTAGAGCCGGCTCTTTTATCGGGTATAAAATCGTTGAGAAATATATGAAAAATAATAAAAATGTTTCTTTAAAAGAATTGATGGAAGAAAATGATGAAAGAAAAATTTTAGCCGGAGCAAAATATAATCCTTAAAACTAATTTATGTTTGCAAACCAACTTTTTGAAAATTACGAAAATTTTAAAGAACCAAAACTTTTAAATCGTCGATTTAAACATAAAGATATTCTGCCTTTAATGGTAAACCGAAATACTGATATTTTTAAAATTACGAAAATCGGGAAATCTTTTGAAGACAGAGAAATTTTTATGTTGAAAACCGGAAGAGGGAAACGTAAAATTTTGTTATGGTCGCAAATGCACGGAAACGAATCAACGGCAACAAAAGCATTTTTTGATATATTTAATTTTTTTGAAAATCCCGGAATTTTGCAAAAAGAAACAACGGAAATTATAAATTCCTGCACTTTGTATTTTATTCCGATGTTAAATCCCGACGGAGCCGAGCGATTTCAAAGACGAAATGCACAAGATATTGATATTAACCGAGATGCTTTAAGATTGCAGTCGCCCGAAGGACATTTGTTAATGAAATACAGAGATATAATTAATCCTGAGTTCGGGTTTAATCTTCATGACCAGGATATTTGGTATTCTGCAGGCAGAACAAAATTCCCGGCAACAATATCGTTCCTTGCACCGGCTTTTGATTCCGGAAAAACTATGAATCAAAGTCGTAAAAAATCTATGCAACTTATTGTAAAAATGACTGAGGCTTTGCAAAATTTTATACCCCATCAAATCGGGCGATATTCAGATGATTTTATGGAAACTGCATTCGGTGATAACATTCAAAAAAAAGGAACAAGCACAATATTAATAGAGTCTGGCGGTTTTATCGGTGATATCGAAAAACAAGTTGTACGAAAATTAAACTTTACGGCAATTTTGCAAGCATTATATTCCGTAAGTAAAAATAATTTTGAAAAGAAGTCTGTTTCAGATTATGAATCCGTTCCGTTGAACAAAAAAAATATTTTATTCGATTTCATATTAAAAAATGTCGCAATTACAAAAAACGGCAAAACATATACGGCAGATATCGGTATCAGAAGTCGAAGTTTAACTGAAAAAGATATTTATGAAGTTGGTGATATCGGTGATTTATCCCAAAATTTTGCTTATTTCGAAATTAATTTAAACCATAAACAAATTAATGATATTTCAATCGGACAAAATGCTGATTATTTAATTGATAAATATTTTAATAATCCGAACCCGGTATAACGAGGGCTTGCTGAAAAGCTCAGATGTGCGTCTATTTTGGATTTTGTGAGATGTAGATGTATATAAATACTTCAAATTGAACAAAATACAAAAGAGATGTGCAGTTGAGCAGTAAAAATTCGGTAGTTTTATCAAAATAAGTGCAAGGGTTTCAAGATGTTTCATTCAAAAATCTTGCACTTTATCACAGGAATACAGGTGTAAAGTGTTGAATTACAATATATTTAGCGTTTTTCAGCAAGCCCTAACTACGATCTGATATTTTTTGTAAAAGCATTGGAGTTTAGAATATGACATTTTGTTTGTCAATTGAATATATGATTTAATGAAATTTTGCAATTCTTATTATTTATCAGAATTTACAGGATATTGTTGAATCTTAACGGTTTATATGTGTTTGTTCAGCCAAGATAATACATCGTTATAAACCTCTTCTTTATTTGTTTCATTCAGAGTTTCGTGTCGGGCTCCCTCATATAATTTTATTGAAATATCAGTTATTCCGGCATTTTTATACATTCCAAAAACATCTTTTACCTGTTTTCCGTTTTTGCTTACGGGGTCATTATCTCCGGCAAATAAATACATCGGCAAATCTTTTCTTACCTTGTTTGCGGTTTCCGGTTTGTTAACATATTCCAAGCCCTTCATCATATCATTATAAAAACCCACCGAAAAAATTGCTCCGCAATACGGGTCTTCAACATATTTATCAACTTGTGCGTCGTCTCTGCTGAGCCAGTCAAATTTTGTTCTGTTAGGTTTAAATGCTTTGTTAAAATCGCCGAAAGATAAGCTGTCCATTAACGGGCTGGGACTGTTTTTCTTTTTGAAAAGCATAATTATATTTGTCAGTAAAATTCCGACTTTCCCGAGCAATCCGGCACTTCCGGTTGTTCCCGAAAGAATTACACCTTTTACGGAATCTTCATAATCGGCAATATATGTGCGAGTTACAAATGTTCCCATACTGTGTCCGAGAATAAAAATCGGCAAATTCGGAAAATCTTTTTTTGCGGTGTCAATCATATTTTTTAAATCGGAAGTTACCTTGTTCCAACCGTCTTTTTCTGCAAAGAAACCTTGTTTTTCGATACTTCCCGCAGTTTTGCCGTGTCCTCTTTGGTCGTAGGCATATACATTAAATCCGTTTTTGTTTAAAAATTTCGCAAAATCGTCATACCTTTGAGCGTGTTCCGCCATTCCGTGAACAATTATTAAATTTGCTTTCGGATTTTCCGCCGTGTGCTTAAAATATACGATGTTTAAATTGTCGTCGGTCTTGAAATTGTGTTCTGATTTTGCCATTTTGCTGAAGTTTTTGTTAAAATTTTCTTACGTCAAGAATAACATCTTTAAAATTATCCGGATTTTCCGTAATATAAAGAAGTTTTTTTGCAGTTTCTTCCGGAGAAGAAAGTTGCCCTTCATTTTTCAAATTTAAGAATTTTTTTACTTCCGAGAAAAATTTTTCCGAAGTATTTCTTATTTGTTCCTGCATAGAAGTTTCAATAACACCCGGAGCAACCGAAAATATTTTAATCCGGTTTTTTTCCGGAAAAAATGATTGTTCGACATTAATATTTTCGCTGAACATATCCAAAGCCGATTTTGATGCACAATAAACACTCCATGCATCAATGGTATGCCTTCCTGCTCCGGAACTTATGTTTAAAATTATTCGTTTATTGGTGTAATTTTGATATTTTTTTATGAAACTATTAGTTAAAATACTCGGAGATACAATATTTACATTATAGTCGTTTATTATATTTTTATTTTTCTGTTGCCCTATGCGCTTTATTTCCGACATTACTCCGGCATTGTTAATTAAAACAATTTCTTCGGCATCGCTGAATTCCGGAAAACTAAACTCGGAAACATCTGAAACTTTTGATAAATCAAGATAAAGGTGTTCGTAGTTTGTATTTGAAATTGTACAATTTCTTGAAATTCCGATAACTTTTACATTGTTTTTTATCAGCAATGTTTTTGCAAGAGCTTTTCCTGTTCCCCGGCTTGTTCCGGTAATAAAAAAATATTTCATCTGTTTTAAATTTTAGGTCGTTTAAATTTGTCTCTCAGCCATTTAGGTCCGATAATAACGCCTGCCAGCAGGTAGGGGTAATATGTAAATAATCTCCAAACGAATGCCGTTATTATTGCAATTCCCGCAACTTGCGGCATAAAATCTTTTAAATATTCCGAGAAAACATATTCCGAAAATCCGCTGCCGCCGGGCGTGGGGCTTACCAACATCATTACCCACATTACCAACTGCTTAGCAAATAACAAAAAATGTTGACTTTTCATTGCAAAAAAAGCGACAAAAATTGCATTTACAACCCAATATCTTGAAGTCCAGGAAATGAAAGTTGCCAAAGATGTTTTAAACCAAAACCCGAACGATTTACGTTTAAGTTCTTTTGAGTTGTGAATAATGTCCAATCCTGCTCTGCGAGCATCATTTCGCCAACGTCTCAGCGGTTTTATGCTGAAAATTGCCAAAATGGTATTTTTTATGATAACAGGATTAATAAAAAGTCCGTAGCTTATAAACAGAATGTATGCAAATTTTAAAAGATAACCGATAACGGCAAAATAGAAAAACTGATTGTCAAAATTTAAGCCGACAGAATTTCCGACGGAAAAAATGTTTTCGGGACCTGCGACAAAAATCATTAAAGGAAACATTATCAGAAAATACATCTCATCTAAAAACGAAGTCGCCATAACAATTGCCGTGCTTTTTCCTACGCTTATACCTTCTTTATGCACAAAAACAACGGCAACACTTGTGCCTCCTATTGCCGAAGGCGAAATTGCCGATGCAAATTCCCATAACATAATAACACGAAATGCCTGATACCACGAAACTTTATTTTCGCTCAATATTTTAAATCGCCACATATAACCTATATCGCGCATTATCATAAAAAGTGCCGCAACAATTAAGAAAATAACGGTAATAAAAGTGAAATTTATAACACTGAAAGAAACATTTTTCCCTCTTATTTGGAAAAAGAGCATACCGAAAACAACAAGAACTCCGATAACGGCGGGAATTATTATTTTTGCCGGTCTTATTTGTTTTTCAATATTTTCCTTCTTTTTAAGGTCTATTTTTGCCATTCCGTTGCAATATTAACAAAAATCAACTTTTTATACGAATAAATAATTTTCATACACCGGAATAATTAATAATTTTATCTGTTTTGTAAATAGGGCTTGCTGAAAAGCTCACAGGTGCATTAGATTTCAAGTTTCTCGTTTGAAGTCGTATATAAATACTGCGAAATAAGAGAAATTTGACAGATGATGTGCCTGTGGGCAGCTAAAATATTTTACACAAGTGCAAGGAAA
>JAJRUH010000122.1 GCA_024277895.1 Bacteroidota bacterium
CTGTTAGGTTTAAACCTGTTTTACTTAAATTGAAATAGTGATACGATGACTATCAACAGAAGAAAGATGATATGGCTGTGGGCAGCTAAAATATTTTACACAAGTGCAGGGAAATTGTGTGAAATGAATTAAAAACCTTGCACTTGTATATGCAAATAATCTTATAAGTAACTGAAACACAGATATATTAGCGTTTTTTATATTGTTTAACTTGTCAAAATATTAATAATTAAAAACGACTTATTTTGATTTGTTTTAACATCTTCTTCCTGAAATAAAGTGTGAATTACTAAATAAGTTCTTATTTTTTTATTACTTTGTAAAAAAGTGAGTATAAATTCTATGAATAATTACAAAAAAATCTATGAATAAAATTGTTGAAAAATATGCGGAATTACCAAAACCAATCAGAAGACCTTTATGGAGATTGTGGCATAATATGATTTCTTCTTTCGATAAAGGACAATCAGCTGTTTTTATGAACTACGGTTATGCAAGTGAAAACGGAGAATTTGAGAATCTTAACTTAAAACCGGAAGATGAAGCTGACAGATACAGCATACAATTATATGATCATGTTGCCGGAAGTGATGAACTTAAAGATAAAGATGTTCTTGAAGTAGGATGCGGCAGAGGAGGAGGTGCATCATTTTTGGCAAGATATTATTTGCCGAAATCATACATTGGTCTTGATATTTCAAAAAAAACAACTGATTTTTGCAACAATTACTATAAAGCAAAAGGGCTGAAATTTATTAAAGGTCATGCAGAACTGCTTCCTTTTGAAGATTCAAGTATTGATACTGTTGTAAATGTTGAATCTGCCCGGGTTTACGGTAATATACCGAAATTTTTTAAAGAAGTTTACAGAGTTTTGAAACCTGAAGGAAAATTCCATTTTGCTGATATGATTAAACCCAAAGATATTGATACTATAAATGAACAATTGGCAGAAGCCGGATTTAAATTGGTTAAAAAGAAAAATATCAGAGAAAATGTTGTATGTGCATTAAAATTGGATACTAACTACAGAAAAGAACGCATTCAAGAGGGTGTGCCAAAATTCCTGCATAAATCCTTTTATCAATTTGCCGGTGTTGAGGGCTCCGAAAGATATGATGCTTTTGATAAAAGCAGAATTGATTACTGGAGTTATAAGTTTACCAAATAAAAGATAATTTTAAAATAGGGCTTGCTGAAAAGTTCACAGGTGCATTAGATTTCAAGTTTCTCGTTTGAAGTCGTATATAAATACTGTGAAATAAGAGAAATTTGAAAGATGATGTGCCTGTGGGCAGCTAAAATATTTTACACAAGTGCAAGGAAATAGTGTGAAATGGATTAAAAACCTTGCACTTGCATATGTAAATAATCTTGTAAGTAACTGAAATACAGGTATG
This sequence comes from Bacteroidota bacterium, assembly GCA_024277895.1. Classification (GTDB taxonomy): domain Bacteria; phylum Bacteroidota; class Bacteroidia; order Bacteroidales; family JAADGE01; genus JAADGE01. The sequence continues at coordinate 1,401 of JAJRUH010000122.1, forward strand.
TTAGCGTTTTTCGGCAAGCCCTAAGTAACTGAAACGCAAATACATTAGCGTTTTTCAGCAAGCCCTAAAATAAATTATGTGTATTTTTAATTGATTATAAATCAGTTGAAAATGCACCTTTTTCAGTTACCGAATAATAGTTTTGTTTTAACTTTTTACATTCTTCTTTTCGATGTTTTAATTTGTAAAAATCATTTGAAGAATCCAAAATAAGCATTTTAAAAATAATATTTTCTTTTATCTTTCTGATACTGATATTTGTATTGCCGGACAGAATGACATAATCAATTTTAATCTTTTTATTAACATTCGGAATTTCAGTAAATTTTTTATTTAACAGAAGAAATGTTTTGTTTCCGATAACTGCCAGAGCACCTTTTTTAATAAAAATATCATATTTATATTCAGCAGTATCAACAGGAATAAACCTAAAATTTGTTTTGTTCAAAAACTGTCGATTAGGCTGAATTCCGTATATAATGTTTTTTGTTTTAAAAATACTTTTATCCGAAAGAAAATAGTTCTCTTTTCCGCTAATATCAACGGCGGTTTGATTTTTAATGTTATAAACTGTAAGCCGGTTGTGTGAATTTGTTGTGATTTTGTGAAAAGTTCCGAAACTTATCCAAATTATTAATAAAAATATTGCTGTTTGAAGAGCACGAACTTTTTTTAATAAAATAAAAACTGTTCCGGACATAATAAATAAAAAAGCTAAAATTAGATCTTCGATGTGAAATGAGATGTTTTTAATTGTAGAAAACGTAATTTTTTCAATATATGAAACCGAAATATTCAGAATTCTTAAAATATCTTTTAATACAAAAGCAATAATATTGGGGATATAAGGCAAAGAAGAGGTAATCAGTAAAAAAAATGCTCCGATTAATATTGCAATTGCTGAAGGAATTACAATAATATTTGAAACGAAAAATAAGGTCGGAAAAATGTGAAAATAATAGAGTGTAATCGGAAAAGTGCTTATTTGTGCCGCAATTGAAACTGCTGTTAATGACCATAAATAATAAAGAATTTTATTTTTTATATTAATAAGAGCCGCAATTTTAGGCTGAAAAAAAATAATTCCGGATACTGCTGCATACGAAAGCTGAAAACCGACTTCTGTAATTTGATACGGATTAATAATTAATAAAATAAAAGCCGATGCAGATATTGAATTATATATATTTATATGCCTGTTAAGTGCCTTTCCTATAATAATAAACGTAAACATAACGGCTGCCCTTCTTATTGAAGGCGATAATCCGGATAAAATTGCAAAACTCCAAATAATCAAAATGAGCATTAGAGCTTTTATTTGTTTGCCGATTGATATATTTTTGATTTTTAGCTTGTTAAGAAAACTTAATAAGAAATTAAACAGCCAATAAATAATTCCTACATGTAAACCCGAAACAGCTAAAATATGCATTGCTCCCGAAGCAACATAAGATTGTTTTATTTCATCGTTAATATCACTTCGGTCTCCCAGAGTTAATGCTTGCAACACCGATAATTCGTTACCGGAAAAGCCGTATTTTTTATAAATATTTTCAAGTTTATTCCTGGCAGTAAAAGCAAAATCAAAAATCGGATTTGCCCGATGATGCTCAACGAATTTCCAATGGTTCGGTATCAAATATATTTGTCCGTTTATTCCTTTTCGGTGAAGATATTTTTTATAGTTAAATTCATGAGGATTTCCCGGATTTTTTATTTCGGAAATTCGTCCTTTAAAGATAATTTTATCCCCGTATTTTAGCTTTTTTACACTGTTATCTTTTGCAAAATAAACAATTATATTTGAATTTCCTGAAATTACCGTATCATTTATTTCATATATAACTGACTGTAGTATAGTCTTATAGGAGTTTTTGTTTTCAGTAAGAGGTTCCGACATAACAGCTTCGCCTGTTACAGTTCTGTTATAAACGCTGATTTTTTCAGCTTCATTAACTTTCAGTAAAATTGCTCCGCCGAAAGTTAAAATAAAAGTGACTAATAATCCCGGAAACCATCTGTTTTTAAAATGCTTAACCTGATAAATAACTCTTACTGAAAAAAATAGGACAATAAGAATGATACCGAAAATAATGGTATAAAGTTTTAAATCAATTGAGAAATTCAGAGCAATTAAAATGCCTGCAATCAGCGGAAGAATTAATCTGCTGAAAGGAAGTTGTTTCAGAAACCGGATAAAATAAAATTGCACGGCATTAAGGTAATAATTATTTTTTAGAAAATTAAAACATATAAATATTATTTTTCCTTAAAATGAATATCTCTTATATTTGAAGAAAATATTAGAATGATGACAAAAAAATCAATAATTGACGAGGCAAAAGAACTTTTTTCTTCCTGGAAAAGTGAAATTGAAGAACGCGATGGTGATATTCTTGAACGCAAACGTAAACGCGACGAAGAAAACGAGCAACTTAACAAAGATTTAAAAGTGCATTTTAATGAGGTTGCAAATGATATTAATGAAAAAGGCAAAAGGGCATTGGAGGTTTTCAATAAAGAATTTAACGAATTTTCGCAAGCCGTAAAAGACGGAACGGCAGATATATACAAAAAAGCCGAAATAGAAAAACATGCCGAGCAATTGATGAGCTTTTTGGATAAAATAAAATCTAAAGGTGCCGAAAAATTTAAAGAAACCGTCGATAATTTAAAAAGTAAACTTTCTGAACAAGAAGAAGAATTAATTTCGGAAATTGAAGAAACCGATAAACCGAAAAAAGAAGATGAGGATATTGAACCTTTGATAAAGCAAGCACAAGAAGAATACGGAAAAAATAAAGAGTCCGATTTAAAAAATTAAAATATAAATTAGATTTTTGCATATACAAGTTTGACAGGGGTTTTTATACCGCTCTCAATAAAGACTAAATATTTTTCAACTTTCAACTTTACACTTTACAAACTTTCAACTTTATAAACTTTACACTTTTAACTAAAAAAAATGACATTAGATCAATCAAAAACAAAAATAATTGCGACTCTCGGTCCTGCATCTTCAGATAAGAAAATTTTGAAAAAAATGTTTGAAGCCGGTTTGGATGTATGCCGAATTAATTTTTCGCACAGCAGCCATGATGCTGCAGCCGAAATTATTAAAACAATAAGAGAAATTAACGAAGAAACAGGTGCTGATGTGGCAATAATGGCAGATTTGCAAGGACCCAAATTAAGAGTGGGTGAGATGAAAGACGGGCAGGTATTTCTGGAAAAAGGAAGTATTTTAGAATTTGTAAACGAAAAAATTATCGGCGATGAAAAACAGGTGTATATGAGTTATGATGAATTTGCCGAAGATGTTGAAAAAGGTGATATTATACTGATTGATGACGGGAAGTTGAAATTAGAAGTTGTAGAAACAAATAAGAAAAATTCTGTAAAAGCAAAAGTGATTTACAGCGGGATTTTATCTTCAAAAAAAGGTGTAAATCTGCCAAATACAGAAATTTCACTTCCTAGTTTAACCGAAAAGGATATTGCCGATGCCGAATTTGCATTAAGTCAAAATGTTGATTGGCTTGCTTTGTCTTTTGTGCGACAAGTCAGTGATATTATTGAATTAAAGCAAATGATAAAACGAAAACGAAAAAGTACTTATGTCGTTTCTAAAATTGAAAAACCTCAGGCAATAAAAAATTTGGATGCCATAATTGCCGAAACTGATGCAATTATGGTTGCCAGAGGCGATTTGGGTGTTGAAATGCCGTTTGATATTGTTCCTTTGCTTCAAAAAGAAATTGTTGAAAAATGTATTGATGCTTCAACACCGGTTATTGTTGCAACTCAAATGATGGAAAGTATGATTACAAATTTTCGTCCCACGCGTGCTGAGGCTAATGATGTTGCAAATGCTGTAATTGACGGTGTCGATACGGTAATGCTGAGCGGTGAAACTTCTGTAGGGAAATATCCGGTTGAAACCATTGAAAATATGCACAGAATTATTCAAAATACCGAGAAATATCGCTATCATTATAATCGAGGTTTACCGCCCAAACCGAATTCATCAAGATTTATCCGTGATAATGTGTGTTACAGTGCATCAATAATGGCTGAACGAGTCGGGGCAAAAGCAATTATTACCTTTACGGAAAAAGGAAGTACAGCTTCAACAATTTCCGGTTACAGACCGAAAGCAGATATATTTGCTTTTACTCTTCATAAAGAATTGCTGAGTGCTTTATCATTACTTTGGGGTGTCAGATCTGTATTTTTTGAAGAGGTTGACAATGTTGATGATGCTATTGAGCTGTCAATCAGAATATTGAAAGGAAAAGGATTGCTTAAATCCGGCGATTATGTTATTCACGTGGCAAGTACACCTATGCACATTTCTCATAAAACTAATATGCTTAAAGTTACGAAAGTTATTTAAATTGTGAACATCTAAGTTATTATTATTGTGAATTTTCTCAAATTAAATATTAAAAATGTTGTTTTCGGTTTCTTATTATCTGTAGCATTGATATATGTTATTTTTAAAGCATATTCAATGGGCAACGATATTAATATTTATTTAAAAGCATCTCACAAAATTCTTAATCACAGTAATTTATATCCGGATTATATTTACAGCCCGCTTTTTGCATTAATTCTTTCACCGTTATCGTTTTTAAACATCCATATCGCACGAATAATTTGGGCAATAATTAATTTTGTTGTAGTTTTAAGATTGTTGCAGCTTTTGAATCGTGTGATTGGTAAAGATTTATTCTTTAAAGAAACACTTAAAAGGAAGATATTGTTAGCAGTAATTTTTGTTTCGGGAGGGTTCTTAAATCATAATTTAATTCTGGGTCAAATTACAATAATAATATTATGGCTTACAGCAGAAGGTTTATATCAAATTTTTAATACTAAAGAAATTAAAGGCTCTGCATTAATTGCTCTTGGTATAAATATAAAAATTTTGCCTTTGTTAATCCTTTTTTATTTAGTATTTAAAAAGAAATATAAATCAGTTTTATTAATACTTATTTTTGTATTTGTCAGTCTTTTTTTACCTGCGTTATTTGTTGGTTTTAACTATAATAATAATTTATTGAAAAATTGGGCAAACAGGATCAATCCGTCAGGTGAGAAGTATATTTTAGAAAATAATAATGAGAGTAGTTCCGCAGATGCAATTTTATCTGCATACCTGTACAAATTTAATTCTTCTGATGATACGCAATTGTATAATTTTAAACGTAAAATTGCTTTTGTGTCAGGCAATATATTAATAATTGTAATTCAGGCAGTTAAATTGCTTTTGATACTGTCAGTTTTATTGTTGATTTTTTATAAATACAAACAACGACAAAGTACTGTACTGTATCTCTATTGGGAATTTGCTTGGCTAATGTTAATTTCACTTTTAGTTTTTCCGCATCAAATGGCTTATGCACTATTATATCTTGTTCCTGCCGAAATTTATATGCTTATCTTTATTTTTTCAGTATTACAACAGAAAAAGAAATTGAGTATTAAATACAAATTAATATCTTTTTCGGCATCGGTTTTAATGTTTGTATCGGCAGTTTCCGGCAGAGATATTATCGGCAGCAAGATTGTTGATATTTTTAATTTTTATCATATGCAGGGAATTGTAATTATTAGTTTTCTGCTGTTTTTATTTTTAATAAAACCGGATGATCTGTTGAAATTTTATCCTCTTAAAAAATAATCAATCACTTCAAAATTATTCTTAATGCTTCTTTTTTGCTTAAAGCGGAAAGTTGAGTTTTTTTCGTAAAATCAATAACCCAATCAGGATTTATTTTTCCGTATTCTCTTAAAATCCAACCTATTGCCTTATTAATAAAAAACTCCTCGGAACCGGTAAGTTTGTTAATAATGTGCGATAAAAGTTCGGTGTCGGTATTTTCTTTGTATTTAAGTTGAAAAAGCAAACAAGACCTTTGCAGCCAAATATTTCCGGAAGCGAGCCAATTTTCCGTTACATTTTTTATTTCCGAAGGAAATAATTTAAAATATTCGCCGGTTATTTTTGCGGCAATAAAATCAACGGTGTCCCACCACGATTTGTTTAAAATCATATATTCAAACAATGCAATATCTTTCTTTTCAAATTGTTTCTTGTATTTAAAAGCAAGTTCTTGTGCAAAATATTGAAATTCTCTTTGCGGTTTTTCCCAAAGTGTTTTTATTGTTTTTTTAAGATATTTTTTGTCGGGCAGAAATTCTTTTTGCAAAAAAGGTTTTGAGATTTCTCTTCTTAAAGGTGTTTTTATTCCGAAAAATTCAAAACGGTTTTTCATATATGCTTTTTGTCCGGCAGCAATTTTCGGGTTTGAATTTCTTTCAAATTCACTTTCCGAAGTTTTGATGTAATCGTTCATTTCTTGTATGAAATTTCAATTTTTATCCGATGATTTTTTTACATAATACACAGAAATTCCGATAGAAATGAAAGCCAAAACCAAAAAAGCTGCAATTCTGTATATAACATTAATATTTTCCAAGTCAACAAAAAATAAATATACTGAGGCTGTACCTAAGGTGCCGATTGCCATATATCGATATTTCACGTTTTTTAAGATTATACTTAAAACAAAATATATTAGAGCAGCTATTGACCAAGAAATTGTAACATAAGCTGTTAATCCTTTGTATAAGGCATATAAAAAAGAAAAGAATAAAACAAATAAATAAATATTTCGAATAAATTGAGTTTCCAGAGTAAGTCTTTCTTTATACCGGTTAATAATACGAGCCGAAATTCCTGCTACTATAGGGAATGAAAAATTAATAACAGAAATATGCTCATTGTATCCGAAATATGCAATGCATAAAATAAGAAATAATACCGTGTTTAATACTACAATAATTCTTGATTTGAACCATAAAGACATTGACAAAACAAGTAAACTTTGAATTGTAAGTGTAAGAAAAACCATCGGAATTTTAAAAATACCGTAAAAAGAAACACTCATAGCCACAAAACCATATACTGCATATAAAGCAGACGAATAATGCCATTGCGAATATTTTTTCAAAATTATTGAATATAAAATACAAAAAACAGAAATTGAGGCAAATATTATTTGAAAATTATCTTTAAAAAACAATAATGACCATAAAATAATCAAAACTGAAAACCCAAAGCCGTTAAGAATTAGTGATGAAAGGATAACATTCTTTTTTAATAATTTTTTTTGTTTTGCAAAAAATACTAACGAAAAAATTCCGGCTGTTGCTGACAAATAAAATTCAGAAAACTGATTTTTTATTACTCCTGCAGCCGGATGATTCATTATCGGATTACCCGCAGCCCACAGAATAAACCCGGAATAACTGAGAATTATTGAATAGATTAATATTTTTGTCCAACCGAAACGAAATAAAAAATAGATACTGCCTGCTGCCGTCAAAGTCAATAACGGTAATAAAATATGCGTTTTATTACTCAATACGCCAATTATTATTATATAAAATAAACCTAATAATGCGTTTTCTTCAGATTCCTTTTTAACAGATTTATATATCTGATAAATAACAAATAATGACAATAAAAACAGACTGAAATATTTGTTTGCAATAAAGGGATTATTCGTAAAAAAATGTAATTCAACTGTTACATAAAATAAAAACAGCTTCGCAAATAATGTGAATATTTTTGACAAATAAATCAGATTTTTTTGAATCTTCTTGGCTAAAAATATCATTGTTAAAGCAAAAATAGATCCTACACAAGCTGCTAGTAGCGATTGTCCTTTAGATTGTATAAACAAATGAAGGAAAATTCCTGCGAATAATAATACAATATTGCCGAACCAAGCCAAACCATACATACCGATATTGGCTTCAAGAGCAGGTTTTTTTAAAGAATCAGGTAAAGAAAAGTCAACTTTTTCCGGGTTCTTTGTTAGTGATTTTTCGGTTAAAAGCGGAATTTTATTTTTTTCAAGTCTTTTTTCAATCGCTGAAATTCTATTCTCCAGAAAAGAAATTTTTTCAGTTAAGAGTAAAATTTCCGATTGATATTTTTTTTCAGGCATAATTATAGATAAATGTTAAACAACATTAATATACAACAATTCAAATGTATGAAAAATAATAACCAAAAAAAATAATTATTGTTAGAAATATCAAATATCTGTTACTTATTAGATGAGACATGTTAATGAATTGCTGCTGTATAATAAGAAAAATAAATCCGATCTTATTTTGTATAGTAATATTAAAATATTAACTTTGTTAAAAAGTATGTTATAAAACAATGTTAGAAAACAACACGATATTTATAAATAAAACCTCATAACATGCCTCAGCAGATAAAAAAATTATTAATTGTATTTACAATTGTTTTCGGAATTTTTTTCATAATTAAATATGCGCTAAAACCAAAATCATTTGGCGAATTTGGTCATTACAGAGGTCTTGCGATTATCGAAAATGAAAACAAACAAGTAAAATATGTCGGAATTGAAGCCTGTAATGAATGTCATGATGATATTGTAAGTTATAAAAAAGAGGGTCCTCATGTAAATCTCCAATGTGAAGTTTGTCACGGTCCCGGTTATTTACACATTCAGGATCCTGAGACCAACAAACTGATAATTCCTTCAAAAAGAGAAAATTGCGGAATTTGTCATCAAAAAAATGCTGCCAGATCGGAGAATAATATTACACAAGTAGATTTAAAAGAGCATAATGTAGAAAATAAATGTATTGATTGTCATAAATCCCACAATCCTTATGAATTTAAAGACTGAAAAATCAAGCAGAAGAAAATTCCTGAACACTGTTGCATTATTAACGGGAGGGCTTCTTGTATCATCTGTTACGAAGCCTTTTAACGGTTTATTGGCAGCATCAAATAAACCCGAAGGCAACGGACCTTGGTACGGTATAGGAATAGATATTGAAAAGTGTATTGGTTGCGGAAGATGTGCCAATGCCTGTAAAGAAGAGAATGATGTGCCTCGCGTTCCTTTTTATTTTCGTTCTTGGGTAGAACAATATACAATTAAAAACGACGGAGAAATAATTGTTGAATCCCCAAACGGCGGTATTGACGGGTTTACACAAAGTGTGCCTGATGAGGATATTTTTAAATCCTTTTTTGTGCCGAAAATGTGTAATCATTGTTCAAAACCTCCCTGTGTTCAAGTCTGCCCTGTAGGTGCAACATTTGAGACAAAAGAGGGAGTTGTTTTAGTTGACAGTAATTATTGTATTGGTTGCGGGTACTGTGTTCAGGCATGTCCGTACGGATGCAGGTACATTCATCCCGAAAAAAAGACAGCAGACAAATGTTCTTTATGTTATCACAGAATTTCAAAAGGAATTGCTCCTGCTTGTATGGAAATATGCCCGAATGATGCACGAATATTCGGTAATCTGAGAGATAAAGAAGGGGAACTGGTAAAATTCCTGAAAGAACATACATGCCATGTGTTAAAACCTGAAATGAATACAGGAAGTAAATTATTCTATAATGCACTTAATCAAGAGGTAAAATAATGGATCCGAGATATGAAGCTTTATATGAAGCACTAAAAAATGTTCACGGTTATATCTATCCGAATGAAATTAGTTTAACCTGGTCAATTTTAATTGTAGAATACCCCTATATTACGGGTTTAGTTGCCGGAGCCTTTATTTTGGCTTCACTCAACCGAGTTTTTAAAATTAAAGCTTTAGAGCCTACCTATATTATTTCATTGCTAACCGCTTTTGCTTTTCTGCTTGTTGCTACAATGCCTTTAATCAGCCATTTGGGTAAGCCGCTAAGATTCTGGGAAATAATGATTACCCCGCACTCGACTTCAGCAATGGCAATATTCGGATTTGTATATTTATGGTATCTGATGATTGTTTTGTTGCTCGAAATTTGGTTTGACTACAGGTATGATTTTGTTATTTGGTCAAGAGAGAAAAAAGGCGTGATGAAATACGTGTATAAAATTCTTACATTAGGAGCCATGGGAACATCGGAAAAAGATTTGAAATGGGATAAAAAGATTGGTTATTTTATTACTGTTGTCGGAATTCCGTCAGCATTTCTTCTGCACGGTTATGTCGGTTTTATTTTCGGGTCGGTAAAAGCAAATCCTTGGTGGTCTTCAGTTATGATGCCTGTTATTTTCTTATTTTCAGCTATGGTTTCAGGTATTGCTCTTGTACTTTTTGTATATATGGGAATAAACTTTATAAGAAAAAAAGTTCAAAATATGCCTACTCTTGATTCAATAGGCAAATATCTCTTTTATATCCTAATTATTGATTTTACTCTTGAATCACTTGACCAGATACATCGAATATATGAAGCAAACGAATCATTTGAAATAATATCAATGCTTGTTTCGGGAAAATTATTTTTTACATTGGGAATAATGCAAGTTACTGTAGGAACACTTATTCCGTTATTAATTTTAGGACTTTTTCAATTCTTTAAACCGGCTGATAAAATAAGGAAAATTGCTTATTTCATAATTTCAATTTTTGTTCTTACAGGTGTATTCTTTATGAGGTGGAATGTTGTTATAGGCGGTCAGCTTTTTTCAAAAAGTTTACATGGTTTTACAACTTACAATCTCGGATTCGGAGGTCAGGAAGGATTTTTAATGGCTCTTTTTTGGATGATTATTCCGTTTGGAATATTAGCATTTTTACTTTGGCTTTTACCGCCGTGGAAAAAAACTGTACATTAATAAAATATATAATGACTTCAAATTTTTCGAAAGAATTATTTTACTACAGTAATATTAATTTTTCGTTATTAAGTCTGATAAATATTTTTAAAAACAGAATAAAATATTCATTTATTCGGAAATAACACATTATTAACTTCAGTACTGTTTTCTCAATTTGAAAATTTATACACTAACATAGATTTTTGTTATATTTAAATACATTTTGAAACCGAGTTATTTGTAAATAAGATAATGCGCATTCAGCTGACTAAATAATATAAACTCACAGAGTTTCACAGATATTTCTGTGTGAATCTGTGTTATCTGTGTGAAATTTAATATAGAAACCGGTATTGATAAAAATGTTAGTATTAGTTAAGTGTCTAATTCAATAATATTATAACAATGAGAATACTTTTGACAGGAGCTAACGGATACATAGGAAAAAGATTATTACCGAATCTTGTTCAGGAAGGTCATACGGTTATATGCTGTGTACGAGATAAAAACAGGTTTAACCCTCCCGAATCATTAATACAAAACATAGAAATAACAGAAATTGATTTTCTTGATAAGAATTCAATTACAAAAATTCCGCAAAATATTGACGGAGCTTATTATCTTATGCACTCAATGACTTCATCTTCAGCTTATGAAAAGAAAGAACTGATTTGTGCTTCAAATTTTAAAGAAGCCGTTAACAAAACCAAAATCAGGCATGTCGTTTATTTATCCGGAATAATAAATGAGACATCTCTCTCCAGACATTTATTGTCACGAAAAGCCGTTGAAGATGAACTGGCAAAAGGGAATTATAATTTTACAACTTTAAGGGCAGGTATAATAATAGGTTCAGGAAGTGCATCTTTTGAAATTATCAGAGATTTGACAGAAAAAATTCCTTTATTACTGACACCGATTTGGGTTAGAACAAAATGTCAGCCCATAGGAGTGAGAGATGTTAAAAACATACTTACTAAAACAATGTTTAATGTCGAAACTTATAATAAAAATTTTGATATCGGCGGTCCGGATATTCTTACTTACAAAGAAATGCTGCTCGGATATGCAAAAGTCAGAGGACTTAAAAGGAAACTTCTGATTTTCCCTTTGATTACTCCTAAAATTTCCTCATATTGGTTATATTTTTTGACCTCAACTTCCTATAAACTCGCAACTGCACTGGTACAAAGTATGAATGTAGAAGTTGTATGCCGAAATTGTGATATAAATAAAATCTTAGATATTACACCAATCGGTTATGAGCAAGCTTTAAAAAGGACTCTTTTACGAATAGAAGAACATCAAATTGTTTCGAGTTGGAAAGACTCGTTGGTGAGCGGCCGAATAAAAGTAGATTTATCTGAATTTATGAAAGTCCCGACTTTCGGATGCAATATATATCATCTCGAAAGGAAAGCAATTAATCGTGAGCGATCTATTGATAAAATCTGGAGTATCGGCGGTAATACCGGTTGGTACAGGGCTGATTGGTTATGGGGAATAAGAGGTTTTCTCGATAAAGTCTTCGGCGGAGTGGGGTTGAGAAGAGGCCGAACAGATGATTTTGAAATTCATACCGGAGATGCTGTTGACTTTTGGCGTGTTTTATATGCAAACAAAGAAGAAGGACGATTACTGCTTTATGCTGAAATGAGACTTCCCGGAGAAGCTTGGTTAGAATTCAGATTTACTAAAAATAATATCTTACATCAAACAGCAACATACAGACCAAAGGGACTTTTAGGACGTTTATATTGGATTTCTGTTTACCCTTTCCACGGTTATATTTTTAAAGGAATGATAAATAAAATAACCGAGTAAGTTGAATTTAATTTCGGTAATTAATAATAACTCCGGGTGTATTATTATTTGTTTTAATATTGTTTACAAAGCAGAAAAAACCGCAATTTTCGGGTTTGAATTTTTTTCAAATTCACTTTCCGAAGTTTTGATGTAATCGTTCATTTTTTCGTTATAAAATTTGAAAAATTATAAGACTCGATGCGTTTAAAAAATCGTCGGGTCGGATAAACCGTTAAAAGATACGGATAAAGAAATCAAGGTGTGAATTATTATTCACATTTAATTAACAATTCACACCTTGATTATCAGTTAATTACAAAATTTTTATTCAACCGTAACATATTTTCCGCCTTTTTGCGAGTATATGCTTTCGTCGTACATAGCACTGCAACTGACGGGCGGCATCCAAAATTTTCCTTTATAGCTTGCATTAAGCAGAACTCTGAAAGTTTTGCTTTTACCTCTGTTTAAATCAAAATATGTGTAAACTCTGTCGTCTCTGAAATCAACATTTTCGGCATTGTTTGAAGAAAAGTATGCACTGTTATAAAGTCGCGTATTGATAATTTCCCATCCGGAAGGGAATATTTGTGAAAGTGCCATATTGCGGTAATCTTTCAAAATTCCGGGATGAGTAACGGTAACATTTGCGACAAAATCGGTTCCCTGTTCAATTTTTAAGGGCGAAACAGGTGTTCCGTCGGGCAAAGTGTATGTAACTTTCATTCTTAAATCTTTTTCTTTATTCAGAGAACTTCCTATTTCCGGTATTCCGCTTAAAATTATGCGAACGTAAATCATTTCCGAACCGGTATTTTTTATGTTCAATTTTCCGCTTTTTGTTCCTTTTATGTTCATATTAATTTGCGAAACAGCTTTTTCGGAACTTATGTTTTGTGCTTTGCCGGAGTTTAAACTGTATTGATATTTCATTGTTTTACTTTTATTTACGGAAGCATACATTGAAACCGCAATAAGCGAATATGCCGTTGTTTGCGTGCTCATATATTTGTTTGTCGATAATTCTTCCGAAATTTCTTTCAGAAGTTTAAAAGCAAGGGGTTTGTTTCCGGTTAATATTAAAGTTTCCAAAATCATTGCCTTGTCTCTTGTTGCCGTTCCGAAAGTGTATGAGAGTTCGATATAATTTTTTATGTCGGTGCCTAATCCGGCAATCATATTTCTTGCCGTTGTTTTTTTGCCGGAAAGCCAATATGCCGCCGCCAAGCGCCATTTTGCCGCAAGCGACAGATTTTTGATATTTTTCATTCGGTTCATAGCACTTTTTACGGGATAGCCGGCAAGTGCAAGGGTATAAAGCCGATATGCTTGTTCTAATTGGGACGACGGTCCGTCGTTAGTCCAATTTTCAGCTTTATTTTTCTGATATTTTTTCCAATTTTGAATTATGTTTGAAGGAACTGCATAGCCCTTTTTCTTGGCTTCAATCAAAAAATGTCCGGCATAATTTGTTCCCCAAGTACTTACGTTTCTGCCGTTTTGCCAATATGCAAAACCGCCGTTTGAAAGTTGGAAATTGCTTAATCGTTTTATCCCTTCTTTTATGTTTATTTCAATTTTGTTTTTTTGTTTTTTATTTAGTTCCGTTAAATTTGAAATATACAATTGCGGAAATACCGATGAGGTTGTTTGTTCAACGCATCCGTAGGGATATTTTATCAGATATTTTAAGCGTTTTTCGAGATTTACGGGCGGAATTGACGATATTTCAACTGTTCCGGTGTTTGTTCCGTTTATGCCGACGGGTGTGTATTCCGTATTCCAAGTTTCGCCTGCGGTAAGAACTTTTTCGATTATATCGGTTGTTGAATTATTGGGATTTCTTACGTCTATTTCAATTTTATATTCCGATTTGAAATTTCCGGAACTTGCCGTTAAAATAACGGTTCCTTTTCCGATTTTTTTATTTACGATAAGCTCAAAATCGGTATTTTCTTCACCTTGTTTATTGAATTTAATTGTTTTTGAAGAAGAGCCGTTTACGGTAAATAAATCGTTGGTTTTGACTTTCAAAGTAACATTTTTGATATTATTTTTCATAGCAAAAATGCTTGCCGGAAGTTTTACCGTTTCGCCGGGGCTTAAAATTCGCGGCAGGGTTCCGATTACCATAAGCGGCTTTATTACCGGAACAGCTTTTTCGGCAGAGCCGTATGCTTCGTTGTTTCCTGCAATAACCATTGTTCTTACGGAACCTATGTAGTTGTCGATTTTTAAAGTATGCGTTTTTTTGTCGCCTTTTCCGAGCGTAAAAGGTCCGAGATATTTTACAACGGGTTTGAAACGGTTTGCTTTCGTGTTTTTCTGAACGGATTCGTCGGCACCTCCTCCTATAGCCATAAGTCGTTCAATTTCACCTGCATACGCACCTATAACTTCGTTATACATATCCCAAGTTTTAACTCCGAGAGCTTCTTTTGCAAAGAATTTATCCCAAGGATTCGGTGTTTTGAAGCGTGTAATGTCCAACAGACCTTCATCGACAACGGCAAGTGTGTATGTCATCGCTTTTCTGTTTTTTTCGGAAACGGTGATTTTAAAAGATTTACCGCTTTCAATTTCATCGGGCATTTTAATTTGCGGTTCGAGATGTGTTTCGGGGTCTTCAACCATAATAGGAATTGTTCCGTACATTCTTATAGGCAAATCGTTTGCGGTTTGTGCGTGAGGTTGCAACAGGGTAACGTTTACATATATGCCGGGTGTCATTTTTTTTGTTAATTTGAATTCAAATTTTGTTTCACCTTCTGTTGTAGGTACCCAATATGTTTCTAAAACTTTAGTTCCGTTTTCGATGCTTATTAATGCTCTGCCGTCTTTTCCCGAAGGGATGGTAATTTTTGCCGTTTCTCCTGTATTGTATTTATCTTTATCGGAAATAAACGTGAGCATACTTGCACCTTCCGAGTCGCCTTTTTGAGCTCTTCCTGCCCAGCCGGGCCAATCTATGTAAACTATTTTTCCGGTTGAATGTCCTGTTTGTGTATCTTCGGCAATTACGAGATAGCGACCCCATTCGGGATATTTTACTTCTATTTCCCAGTTTGCTTTTCCTGCGGAAGTAGTAACGTTTCCGGATTTTAAAAGGGTTGCCGAATTTCTGAAATTATAGCTCGAAACACTGTTGCTTGAAGCGTCGAACCACCATCGCCAGCTTAATTTATAAAATTTCATTTTAATTTTATGGTTTTCTTTCAGAAGTCTGCCTTCGGGAGTAACCGTAATAATTTCTACTTTGTGTTTTTTGTCGGTAAGCAGCATACCTCTTATTTTATCGCCTTTAGGCAGCTTAATGCCTGTGTATGAGGTGTATGGCGAATACGGTAAAGAGTATTGATCAACGCTGAAGTTTCCGCCTTTTTCAAATGCTTTGGTAAAGAAAACGGCTTTCATCATTCCGGGAGCTTTGTCTTCGGTATAAAATTCGGCATTTAACAAAACGTTACCGCTTTCGTCTGTTTTTTCGTTTAAAATTTCATCGGATTCGGTGTAATATTTTTTTGTAGGGTCGTCGAATGAAAAATCGGAATATTTAGGAAAAGCGGTTGTTACGGGATAAAGCGATGCATCTACTTTAACTTTTAAATTTTTTCCGACGGCACCGTGCAGCCATTTTACGTTTATTGCAGCTTTATTGTTTTCGCCTTCTTGCAGCATTTTTTTATTGAAATTGAAAGCGATTTTAAGTCGGTTTGGTTTTATGGTTTCAACTTTAATTGTTTTGTTAAAACTTACCGAACCTATTGAGACATTCAAATTATAATTTCCGGTAACGGCATTTTCGTTTGTTTTTGCAATAAAGGGATAAAAATTTGTGCTGTTTTTTGTGAAAACTTCTTTTTTTATGAGTTTTCCTTGCGGGTTTTTGAGTTTGAAAACAATAGGATGACCGGCAGGGATGCTTTTCCTGTCGTCTTTTAATATAAATGTTGCAAATATTGTGTCTCCGGGACGCCAAACTCCTCGTTCTCCGTATATAAAACCTTTAATTCCTTTTTTAACTTTTTCTCCGGAAACGTCAAACCGGCTTAATGATAATGAATTTCCGTCGTTTAATTTGAGGTAGGCGCGTTGAGTTCCGAGTTTTGCAATTACAAAATACGGATTTTTAATATTTTCCAAAGTTAATTTACCGTCATTATCGGTTTCTCCGTCTGCAAGCAGTTGTTGTTGAAAATCGTAAATTTCGACAGCAACGCCGGATTTGGGCTTTGTTGTTAATAAATCTGTCGTAAATACTTTAATTTCATTGTTTTCGGATTGTTTGGCAATTAAACCTAAATCGGATGCGATGATGTTTTTTGCAACTTTTCTGTTAATTCCGTAGTATGCTTTTTTGCAGGGATTATCTCTGTCTTCCCAATAATCGTAATAATAGTAGTCGTCATATTGGTATTCACTTTCGTAATTGTCCCAATTTGTTGTTTCTTGTTCTTCTCCCCAATCGTTGTCTTCGTCTTCGTCTTCGGACGAATTTGCGGTATTGTCTTCTTCATCACATTGATAAAGAGAATATTTTTTCTTGAAATTTAGTTCTATTCTGTAAATTGCTCCGGGTTCAGTATTTATAATTTTATTCAAGTCGAGAGAAAAACGGTTCCAAGTTCCGAAATCGGTAACGGTGAATTGTGTAAGGTCAACTTTTTTTCTGATAATCGGTTTTCCTACTTGTCTTAAATTATATTTTCCGTCAAATTCATTATCTTGAAGAAATTGCAGGATATTATTTTCGTAAATTTTGATGACGGTTACGTCAACGGCTTTAAGATTAACGGCTTCAAACGGTAATATCAAACCTTTTTTGCCGGAAGGCAGAATTGTTCCTTTCCCGACCATTCTGACAGCCGGTTTAATTGCTTCAAAAGCTAATTCAAAATTTTGATCTCCTATAAGTTTATAACCGAGAATGTTTTTAATTCCTTCATATACAGATATTTTGCGGGTTCTGTTAATTCGTTCGTCGGCATAAACTTTTATAATATTATCGCTTATTACAAAGCGTAAGCCGGATACTCCTTCAATTGAAATTAATCCGTTTAAATTTTGAGTTTCATCCAAAGGGTCGGTAAATTGAAGTTGTAAAAATTGTTCGGGATATTGGACAACTTTTGAAGACATAAGTTTGAAATCTCCTATTGCGGGTATTTCAATTTCTTTTTCTTCTTTTTTGTCGGCACCGATTGCTTTTCCGTTCCATTGTAATTTTATCTTGTTTGCTTTGTCAAATCTTTCTATGCTGTCTATCACAAATTTATGTTGTTTTTTGTCTATGTCGGAAGTCCATTTTACCTGAAGTTTTTTTCCGTTTTCGATAACTGTAAGAATGTTTTTTACGTCTTCGGTGTCTGCTGCATCGGCAGTATTTACTTGTCCCGTAATTTGTTGATATTTAAGAGTTTTTTTGTCCGTTGTTTTTTGTTCTTCGATTGTGTAGTCGAATGCTTGTTTTATTGTTTTGAATTTAAAACTGAAAGTTTGCAATTCGCTGTTAACTTTTATAAGTTTTCCGAGATTAAATTCAACAAAATACTCTTTTCCGGATTTTAAACTTTCTTCAGGAGTAAATTCTATCGTGTTATTTATCAGGATGTATTTCCCGTTTACGGAGGGTTTTATGTCGAAAAGGTTGTCGGGCAGGTTTTCTTTGTCTGTTATTTTATCGGTAACGTAGCTTGTAAGTTTTATTTGAACCGGGTCGTTTTTTGAGATTACTCCGGAGTTGTATGCCGTAATGTATTTTGCAAATTCGGGATTATTTGCGTTTACGGTTCTTTTTTTGAAGTTTAAAGTAATTAATACGATTGCCGTAATTATTATTGCCAAACCTGCGATGTAGAGGAAAATTTTTTTGTTTTTCATAGTGCTTCAGTATAAAGTTTAGAATTTATTTTTTAAAAATCAGAAAATGAGTTTCTAAATATAAGGAATTATTTTTATTTAATAAATGATATTTGACGGAATGTTTTTATTGATTATTGAATATTGATTATTGTAAATCTTTTAATTTTCTTTCTGCTGAATTTCGAACTGCCGAATTTTTATCGTTTTTGTTTATTTTTTTTAATAAATCAATAAATTTATTTGTAAGGACATTGTCTTTTTCAATATCCGGACAGAAACCGGCAATTGCTTTGTAGCGAAATTTCCAAAAAGGGTGTTGTGCAAGTTTGTAATAAATCTCGTTTTGCCGGTGTGATTTATTGTGTTTCAACATATTGAATGCTTCAATTTTATCTTCATACAAAGGTGCTTTTTCCAGAATGTCAAAATATTCGGCAATGGTATAGTTTTCTTCTTTTTTGCAAAGAATTGCATTATCGGGGTCAAAATTCATAAAAAGAGGTTTGTTTTCCGATTTAAAATTAAAGATTTGAGTTTGTTTTGTAATCGTAATTTTTTTGTTTATAACCGTATCGGGATAATAAATATCGACGGAAGTTTTGATTTTATATAAAGGTGCTTTGTCAAAATTTTGAGTTTGTTCAATTTTTACGCTTGCCGTTTTTGTATTTTCGGAATAATCGTAGGTAATTTTTAGCTCGGGGATGCCTTTGTTTAAAAACCATTCGTTGAAAAACCAATTTAAATCTTCGCCTGTTACTTCTTCAAATGCCAAACGTAAATCGTGAATTTCAACACTTTTGTATTCGTTTTTTTTCAGATACAGATTAAGTGCTTTCCGGAAAGCATCGTCGCCTACGGTGTAACGAAGCATATGCAAAATCATTCCGCCTTTTTGGTATGAATGGGCATCGAACATATCGTCGCGATGTTTGTAATAGAAACGAATTAAATCTTTATTTTTAAAAAACAGTTCAAATTTGTAGTTCAAAAAATCGTCTTCGAGGTGGTCGTCAGCTTCAAATCTTCCGTATTCGTGTTCTATCCAAAGATATTCGAAATATGTTGCAAAAGATTCGTTGAGCGGAAGGTTTGCCCAAGATTCGCAGGTTACGAGGTCGCCGAACCAGTGGTGTGAAAGTTCGTGTGCAACAACGGCTTCATTTTCAATACGTTGATGTTCGTTTTTGAAATTGAGGACATAAGTTCCGAAAACAACGGCTCCTGTATTTTCCATAGCTCCGGAAACAAACCTTTTTACCACAATTTGCGAATATTTGTCCCAAGGGAAATCATAATTAAGATAACGAGAGTAAAATTCAATCATTTTAGTCGTTTTTCCGAAAATTTTTTCGGCATTGTTTATTTGATTTTTTTGCGCGTAAACGGTAAGCGGAATATCTCGCCAATGGTCTTTTATTTCGGAAAATTTTCCGACTGCAATCATTGCAAGATAAGGTGCGTGGGGTTTTGTTTGTTTCCAGTAGTCTGTATGAGTTCCGTCGGCATTTGGTATTGAACTGATTAATTTTCCGTTGGAAAGCGTAACGAATTTGTTTTTTACGGTAATATAAAAATCTTGTGTCATTTTTTGATTCGGAGAGTCGATTGTAGGAAACCAACAAGAATTTGACTGTGTTTCCCCTTGTGTCCAAATTTGCGGATTATCGGTGTCGGCATCAATAAAATATAATCCTTTATTGTTTTGAATAGCAAGGGAACCGCCTGATTTTACTTTTTCGGGATTGGCAGTATAGTTAATTGATATAACAAAAGTATCGTTTCGAGTATAAGTTTTATTTAATTTTATTCTTAATTTATTATTGTTATAGGTATATTTCAGAGGAGTTAAGTTATGTTCTGTTTTTAAATTTACATTTTCTAAGTTAAATTCCCGGGCATCTAAAGTGAGAGAATCAGTAGGATAAAAATGCGGGTTTAAAGTAATGTTTACCAGTCCGATTGCTTTTTTTTCAGAATAATTAAAACTGATATGCAGCTCGGTATTAATCAAATCATTTATTTTTGTGTTACTGCTTTTATAATTTTGTATTAATGCCTCTTCTTTAAGAATTATTTTTTGATTCGGAACAGAAGGATTATTTATTGAGTGATTATAATTTTCCGAATTTTCAAGTGATATTTTATTGGTGTTGCAGGATATGAAAAACAGAATAAGAAAAAGAGGAAATAAATTTTTAAACTTCATTGCAGTGCATTTTATAAAATAATTTAAACAACAAATGTAATATTTTGGTTTCGTATTAAAAAAAATGTTTAATTTATAAGCTCAATTTATTTATGTTATTGCAGCTTGTCGGTTATTCCGGCAAATTATTTGCTTTATATAATGATGTATTTTATAAGCATACTTTTTATTAAAAGAATACTAACTTAAAATTATTAAAATGCTCAGATTTATATTTTCCGTAATATTTATATTCAGTATATTTATCGGACATTCTCAAACGAATAAATATTTCGATGATATTAAAAAAACGTTTGATGATAAAACGCAAAATGAATTGATTAAAATTTCAAAAGAACTTACTAAAGCACAAAAAGATTTTGAAACCGGTAAGAAATTTTCTGCCGACAATATTTCGAAAGCTATATCAAGTTCAAAAAAAGCATCTGCCGTATTTGCCGAAAATTACAGGAAATTATTTATGATTTATGAGAATAAATTAACCGCTTTAATTAAAGATACTGACGGGAAACAAAAGATTTATTTTGAGAAAAAAATGCAAGATGCCAAAAACGGTTTAAGTTCGGCAATATATAATCGTTTAGTTGCAAAAAAAGAAAAAGACGATAAAAAAGCATATGCACTTTTGCATCGGTCGCATCAAGACGAAATTTCAGCAATTGATGATTTAAGTGAAATTTTTGCATTGATTAACGGTTGGGAAACTTCGAATTATGTTGTAGAGAAAGAAAATTACAATACGGAAGAAACATATAAAAATAACAATACAGCAGGTTTTAAAGCAAGGAATTTTGTTGTTAATGATCCGAATTTAGAAAACAATTATAAATTTAATCACAAACAGTTCATCGGAAATGAAAAGAATAATATTTCCAATTTTGCAAATTCAAATTCTTCAACAAATTATAATACAAACAAAAACAATAATTATTATTCTTCGACTGATTCCGGCAGCGGAAAAGTTCATGAATTTAAGATACAAATAGGAACGTCAATATTACCTGCAAGTCAGGCTCAAATAAAACGATTAAACAAAACTGATTTACCTGTAAATACCTATAAGTCAAGTGTTTACTACAAATATACTGTCGGAAATTTTTCCGATTTTCAGGAAGCTAAAAATTTTAAAAATGCTTATGGTTTAACAAATGTTTATATTGTAGAATACAGAAAAGGTAAAGAAGTAAAATTTTATATGAAAGATTATCAATAGCGTTTTCTTGTAATTAATATTAAAAAAGCTGTCTAAAAAGTATATTATAGCGTCATTTTGAACCCTGAAAGGCTATGCAGCAAATTTATTTCAGAATCTTATTATGTTGATTTTAAATAGGGCTTGCTGAAAAACGCTAATATATTTGTGTTTCAGTTACTTACTTATAAGGATATTTACATATACAAGTGCAAGGTTTTTAATTCATTTCACCCTATTTCCTTGCACTTGTGTAAAATATTTTAGCTGCCCACAGGCACATCATCTTTCAAATTTCTTTTATTTCGCAGTATTTATATACGACTTCAAACGAGAAACTTGAAATCTAATGCACCTGTGAGTTTTTCAGCAAGCCCTAATTGTTTATATAGATACTGAAACGAGTTCAGTATGACAAACAGACTTTTTAGACAGTCTCTTTTATTTTATTAAAACATATCTTTTACCTTGTCGAAGAAACTTTTTTCGTCGGCTTCCGGTTTTGGTGTAAAATTAGGAGAGGCAGATAATTTTTCGAGTATTCTTTTTTCATCTTTGTCAAGATTTTTAGGAACCCATACGTTAACTTTGACTAAAATATCTCCTTTTCCGTAACTGCCGTATGAAGGCAAGCCTTTTCCTCTTAATCTCAATATTTTACCGGATTGAATACCGGGTTGAATTTTAATTTTGACATTGCTTTCAATTGTAGGTACTTCTACTGATGTTCCGAGTGCGGCTTCCGGAAAGCTGATAAATAAATTATAAAGTAAATCATTTTCATCACGGATTAATTCAGGATGTTCTTCTTCTTCAAAAATAACAATTAAATCGCCGTTAACACCGCCTCTGCGTGCAGCATTTCCTTTTCCTGCAATTTTCATTTGCATACCTTCCGCTACTCCTGAAGGAACATTTACTTTAACAATTTCTTCACCCTGAATTACTCCTTCTCCGTGACAATAAGAACATTTCTTTTTAATTACGGTTCCCTGTCCGTGGCAAGAGGGGCAAGTTGAACTTGTTTGCATCTGTCCGAGGAATGTATTTTGAACACGAATAACTTGCCCGCTTCCATGACAAGTTTGGCAAGTGTCAACTTCTGAATTTTCGGCACCCGTTCCTCCGCAATGAGAACAAGCAAGATATTTTTTAACTTTAATTTTTTTTGTTGTTCCGTTAAGGATATCTTTAAGTGATAATTTTACTTTTATACGTAAATTTGTACCTTTATTTACTCGCTGTCTTCTTCCGGCAGATGAGCTTCCTCCGAAACCTCCGAAACCGAAACCTCCGAAAATATCTCCGAAATGTGAGAAAATATCGTCCATAGACATTCCTCCTCCGTCTCCGAAACCGCTTGCTCCGTCGAATGCAGAATGACCGAAGCGATCATATTTTGCACGTTTATCATCATTACTTAATACTTCATATGCTTCGGCTGCTTCTTTAAATTTTTCTTCGGCTTCTTTATCTCCCGGATTTTTGTCCGGATGGTATTTAACGGCTATTTTTCGATAAGCTTTTTTAATTTCCGCTTTGTCAGAATTCTTCGAAACACCCAATATTTCGTAATAATCTCGTTTGCTCATAATATCCTGTTTGTCGGCAAAATTAATTAATAATTTAACCGAATTAAATTTTTATTTATTTATTCTCCGACAACAACTTTTGCATATCGTAATACCTTATCTTTCATTTTATAACCTTTTTCAATAATATCAATAACTTTCCCTTTTAAATCTTCTTCCGGAGCAGGTATCTTTGTAAGAGCTTCATGTAAGTCCGTATCAAAGGGTTCGCCCACGGCTTTAATTTCTTTAATACCCCTTTCTGTTAAAAAATCAAAAATATGTTTATAAATTAAGTTAATGCCCTCTTTAATTGCTTCAATATCCTTGGCATCATCAACAGATTTTTTTGCTCTGTCAATATTATCCATAATCGGCAGAAAATTTATAAGTGTTTCTTCGCCGGCTGTTTGAATTAATTCCATTCGCTCTTTTAAAGTGCGCTTTCTGTAATTATCATATTCGGCAACTAATCTTAAATATTTATCATCTAATTCGTTGTATTTATTTTTAGCTTCTTTTAATTTTTCATCGCAAGTATGTTTTGTTTTAGAAACATTTTTTTTTGATTTTGTTTTTTTTGCAGTTTTGGAAGAAGTTGATTTTTTATCTGATGTTTCTTGTTTTTTAAGCTCTTCCTGTGTTTGTTTTATTTCTTCGTTTTTATTTTTTTCTTTGTGAGAATCTTTATTTGTCATATCTTTTATTTTTTCAGTTTTACAGAATTAACCTACGTGCAGAATATCAAATTATTTGCCGGTATTATTCGGCAGTCAAAATGTCATTAAATATTAATTAAATTCTGATGTTACGTCAGGTGTTTATGTCAATAACGGTATAATTTTTGTCAAATTAATGTTATAACTTAAAACAAAAAAAACGCATCTTATCAAAAATAATCAATAAATTTTAATATTTTTCGTTATTTTGAATGATATTCTTATTTTTGAAAAACAAAAAAAGAAATTTAATCTATTAAACCGGTTAACATGAAAAAATTTATTTATTTAATATTGTTGTTTGCAGTGTTTTCGTCTTGTAAATTTGATGAAAATCCGTATTCAATTATACGAGAATTTGACAGCGGAACCTATATTACACCCGACGGAATAGTAAAATATATAAGCGGGACTCCGGACAGTTTGATTTCGGTGAGTGATAATTATGCCGTTATTCAGGAAAATATCGCATATGTTAAAAAATATAAAAGCGGTATGTTGGCAGACAGTATTTTAATTTACGGACATGTCTATTCAAAGCAACCTCACCCTGTAGTTTGCGGTTATGATTCGGTTTATAAAATTGATTTAATGGCACGTTTAGCTCAAAATTCCAATATATACTTTAACGGAAGTTCTAAACCCGAAAGTTTTATTACTTCAGATGATTTGGACAGAGGCGTTACTTTTAAAAGCGGTTTCGGGCTACAATATGAAACACCCTATTATGTCAGGTCGTTTGTTGTAACCGGGAAATTTGTCGGCGGAAAACCGGAGTATCACGATATTGCATACAACCAAAAAGAATTACAATTTACTACCGACAAACCTGTTGATTTATGGGTTGGAGGAACAATGCCGGAAGCACCGGCAGACTTTATCGGAGGAGGAGTGCGCGGAGCTACTTTATTTACTTATGACGGCTATTTATTTGTAGCACAGGGACATAACGAGGCGGGTCTTCAGGAATCTATTATTATTTACAGATATGATCCTGTAGGAAACAGTTGGGAACAAGCGTATTTAACAAAATATCTTTCTCAGGCAGAAAATTTTACTGATGCTGTGTCTTTTGTTATTGAAGGAATTAAGGAGCAAGACGAAAAATTACACGATTATTTATATATTGGTCTTGGCTATAAACAAGAATCTGCTGCTATGAATACTAAATTTTTTCGTTTAGATTTAACTGACAATATAAGTGGTGATATCACTAATTGGGGATCTTGGAAAGATATGGGTGAGTTTGACGGATTAGCAGTAAAAGATGCTGTTGCATTTACTATTAAAAAAATAGGATATGTAGGTCTCGGAACTTTAGAAAACGGAACAGCAGTTGAGTATATGTATAAATTTGATCCGACAGACAGAGATCCTGTACTTCATCCCTACGGAAATTGGTTGAAGATAGGTAATTTTCCGGGAGGAAACAGAACAAAAGCTGTTTGTTTTAAAATCGGAGAAAATGTTTATGTATCCTGCGGTATGGATGAGACCGGTATTTATAAAAATGATTTATGGAGGTGTAATCAAATAACCGGAGATTATTTAAATTGGGTAAAACGTGCATCTTTTCCCGGAACACCGAGAATTGATGCCGTAGGTCTTGCTTTGGGAGAAAACGGATATATCGGAACCGGTTTAGATGCAGATTCTGTGCGTTCAGATTTCTGGCGTTACAATCCGTTTATTAATAAATGGGATCAAAGAGCTTTTTACAGCGGAGAACCGAGATATGAAGCCGTAGGTGTAGGTATTAAGATTAATGATAACGATTACAGAGGTTTTATAGGAACCGGTTGGAACGGAGTAACTTATTTTAGTGATTTCTGGCATTACAGACCGTAGTTAGTTGAAAGTTGAAAGTGAAAAGTAAAAAGTTTAAAAAATAAGAAAATACAAAATAAATGAAAAAGTCAATTTTAATAATATCATTTTTAATAGTGTCTTCCGGTGCTTTATTTGCTCAGTGGGACAGTGAGTATGATTATTTCTCGCTCAAATTCGGTGCAACAAATACTTTGTTTACCGGACAACCTGATCCGTTGGCAAATAAAATTCTGATTGCAAAAAACGGTTATGATCAGTACCAACTTTTTCCGGATACAAGTTTCAATATCAATTATGTTCCCGGATATTACGGTTCGTTTATCTATAATCATGATTTAAAAAATAATAATGTCGGGGTATCAATCGGTATTGATTACAGAATGTACGGAACAGCATCGAATTATTATACCAAAACTTTACCGGATAAATATACCTATCGTGAAGTCTATAAAGTTTCGCAAATTTCGGTTCCTGCATATATTCGTTACGGGAAAAAATTTTATGAAACACAAAAATATATTTACGGCGGATTTTCTTTTAATTATAATTTATTGCTTTCTAAAAATGAACAAGTCAGTTATACCGAAACCGGGCAAACAATAAAATTGGATAAAGATATGTTGAGAAAAAGCAATGTTTCTGCTATTGTCGGATTTAATTTTATGTTCTTTAATTTTGAAGCAGATTATGTTTTCGGCAGTTTCTTAAGTAAAGATTATACTATGGATTTAGCTGACGGAAATATTATAAAACCTTATGAAGGACAGCCTAATCATGCATTTTTTATTAAAGCGGGTATTACTTTACCGTTGAACAGTTGGACTCCGAGAAAAGTTTATGCAATAGAAATGTGGTTTAGGAGATTACTGAGATAGATAATATTATTATATAGTTTAAAAATCCCGAAATCGTAAAATTTCGGGATTTTTTTATTTTTACTTTATTCAATAGCTGCTTTTAAATCTCTTTTGCGAAGTTGTGTCATCATTGGTTTAAGAAAACCGTAGCTGCCTTTTTTTACATCGGCTTTTCCTTTGTAATGGACTAAATAAGTGCACTGAACTGCTTGTTCTTCCTGATGTTTGCAAATATCAATTAAGGCATCTATCACATAATCAAAAGTATGGTAATCATCATTATAAAGAATCAGAAACTTATTTTTTGAATTTAATACATCGGTAGTTTCGTTTTCTTTATTTTGTATTTTTTCTTTTTTACTCATTTGCTTTTTGAAATATTTTCAGCAGCAAAGTTATAAAAAAATATTTTCAGGGTCAATTTTGATTTTTTTAAAACTGAAAATAAATAAAAGGTTGTAAATCGGAAGTTCGTGCCTGCCATATTATAAAAACCGAAACAGCAACAGTTGCTAACTTTGCCCATTGCGGAAAGTTTATAAATGCTTGTTTGTAAGCGTCTTTTATTTTTACCGGCAGCCAGTGTATTATCATCGCCAAAAGCATTAATGCAAAAATATTTTTATAAGCAATAATAATTTCTCCGGTTTTAGAAAAATCAAAAGCACTCGTTATTTGGTGCATAATGCCGTTTGCAGCTTCCATACTTTCGCTGCGAAACCAAATTCTGGTTGCCGTAATAAAATTAAAAGTAAGAAAAATTGCATAAAAACGCACGGCCCAATGTTTGCTGTCTTTAAAAGGACTTATTTTGCGCCAGTATTTATAAATAACCAAACCGATTCCGTTTAATCCTCCCCAAATAACAAATTGCCAACTTGCTCCATGCCAAAGCCCTCCGAGCAGCATTGTAAGCATAAGATTTATGTTGGTTCGGGTTTTGCCTTTTCTGTTTCCGCCGAGCGGAATATACAAATAATCTTTCAGCCAAGAAGAAAGCGAAATATGCCAGCGTTTCCAAAATTCGCCGGTATGCAGGGCTTTATACGGCGAATTGAAATTTACGGGTAATCGGAAACCCATTAAAAGTGCAACTCCTATGGCAACATCAGTGTAGCCGGAAAAATCGGAATATACTTGTATCGAATATCCGTACAGAGCCATTAAATTCTCAAAACCGCCGTATGTTGTAGGATTGCTGAATACACGATCGACAAAATTAACGGCAATGTAATCTGCTATTACGAGTTTTTTTATTAATCCGTTTAGTATCATAAAAACCGCAAAACCAAATTCTGCTTGTGTTATATTAAATTTTTTATAAAGTTGCGGAATAAATTCGGAAGCCCTGACAATGGGACCCGCCACCAGTTGCGGAAAAAATGACACAAAAAATCCGAAGTCGATTATGTTTTTTACGGGTTCAACTTTTTTTCTGTAAATATCAATGGTGTAGCTTATGGTTTGAAAGGTAAAAAACGAAATTCCTACGGGAAGAATAATTTTATCTATGGTAAAATGTGTTCCGGCAAATTGATTTGTCCATTTTGCAAGTAAATCGACCGGTTGGAGATGAATTCCGAAAAGGTAATTAAAACTTTCGGTAAAGAAAACAGAATATTTGTAATAAACCAGAACAGATAGATTTATTGTAATACTCAATGCGACAAACAGTTTGCGTTTTAAATTATTTTCCGATTTATAAATTATTTTTCCGGTAAGGTAACCCACAGTAATCGAAAATAAAAGAAGCAAGAAAAAAATTCCGCTTGTTTTATAATAAAAGAAAACGCTTATAAGAAAAAGATATGCGTTTCTCGGTTTTTCTTTTTTGTAAATTATCGTATAAAGAGCATAAATTACTGCAAAAAACAACCAAAACCACAATCGTGTAAAAATAAGCGGGTGTCCTTTATCGAATAAAAATATATTTTTAATAAAGTCTTGCATAAAATCTGTCAGCGAAAATAAAAATAGTTGGTTAAATTCAAAAGTTTAAAGTATTTTCGGTTAAATGATTGTCATAAATTTTAATAAGTGCATTAAAAAATAAGTTCCCTTTTATAATGTATCCTTTTTTTGTGAAATGAATAAGGTCGTTTTGCATAAGTTTGTCTTTGTGCCACAGATAAGATGAATTATAACCGCCCATAACGGCATAAAAATCCCAAATTCCGCAATTATACTCCTTTGCGAGTTCGAATATTACTTTTTCGGCATCGGCGGTAAACGGAAGCGGGTCTCTTCTTCGGTAATAGCAATCGTTAGGAACGGTTAAAATAATTGCTGCATCGGGAACAGCATTTTTTATTTTATTCAGAAAATCAACATAATGCCTTTTGTATCTTTCGGGATAAAATATTTTTCCGTAAGTATCGTTTGTACCGAGCGATATAATTACCAAATCGGGTTTTACGACGGAAAGTTGTTTTTCGAGCAAATCGCATTTTAAAAACGAGGGGATACTTGCTCCGGAAATTCCGGCATCGGTATAAATAATTCCTGCAAAAGAATTTTCCAAACCTATGCCGTAGAGTGTAAATTTGTTTTGTGCGGTATCGGTTTTTTGCAGTTTTAATTTTATTTCGGAAATAAAATCTTCGGTTTTTATAAGCGTGTATCCTTTTTCGGGAAATTCGGTAACTTTATATGTCGAACTGTCGGCGGAAAGTCTTATTTTATATGAATTTTTTCCTGTTTCGTGAAATATTTTGATAATAT
The DNA here is from genome assembly GCA_024277895.1 of Bacteroidota bacterium. Classification (GTDB taxonomy): domain Bacteria; phylum Bacteroidota; class Bacteroidia; order Bacteroidales; family JAADGE01; genus JAADGE01. The sequence continues at coordinate 30,829 of JAJRUH010000122.1, forward strand.
CGGTTTCGTATTTTTGATATTTCGGATTTAAAGTTACAGAAATTGTTGCGGTGCTGTCGTGTGTTGTTGCTGCAATTCCGAGCATTCCGAGAGAACAGTCTTTATGCTCGACGTTCCGGCAGGTTTCCCATTTTCCCGTCCATTTTATTCGGTAATTTTTCGTAGTGTAGGTTTTTGACATTCCGTAAGGAAAAATAAAACCTCTGCCTCCGTTAAGTCCGGGATAAAAATTTTGCAGTTTTTTTCTTGTAACTCCGGAATAAATTCCTGCCTGAATATGCGAGCCGCCGAAATGAATAATGTTAATTTTTCCTTCTCCTTTCAGAATTAAATTATCAAGTTTTTTGTTGAATTTTTCAAAATCGGAACTGTCGCCGGGAAAAATAATTTTGTTTTTATCGTATCTGATATATCTGTAATCGGAATATTCGGTATAGGGATAGTCTTGAGCAGACAGGTTTCGGGAGAATATTATCAGAATTATAAATGTTAAAAGTTTTTGCATAAGTTAAATCATTGTTTATTATTTTTACACAAGCAACAAATTAGTTCTGAAAATTGTTGAAGATATTGTTTTTTATAAACACTATTGGATTTTATGTTAAGTTATTGTGAAACTTTCATTGCAGATGGTACCCTCCCTGTTTCATTGTTAAAATTTTTAACTAATTGACCTAAAAAGTCAGATGTGTTTTTTGTTTTGTCGTAATATATTTTAATATCTGTTTGATCTATTAATTTTAATATAATTTGTTTTTTATTTTGGCTATGTTTAATATCTATAATTTCAAAAAATATAATTGCAATATATAGAGTCCTATATTTAATTTTAATATTTATATTTATTCCTCTGATATATATATCAATAGAAATTTTTATGCTTTTACTTTTTAAAAAGTTATCAATTTGGTTAATGCCCTCAATATTTTTTAAGTAGGGTTTTTTAAAATCATTATAATTAAAATATGTTTTTACTATATTCAATTTTTTAGTAGCTTCTGTTTTAGATAAAATATATTTGCCTATATATGTTTGGTATATATCTAACTTTATTTTAATTTTATCGAATAAATTTCTGTAATAATATTTTGAAAGGTTATAAAATGCTTTTTCCCAGTATATAATAGCTTTTTCTCTATTAAATTTTTTAATTTCTATATTACCTAAATAATAATTAGCTTCAGCAGAATATTTTTTTGAAGTTTTTATATTCATTAAATCATTTTCTGCTAAGTCGTATTTCTCTATATTATAAAAGGAAATACCTCTATATTTATATATTATACTACTCTCTTTGTTATATGTTCTACTAATTAAATTGCAGATATCAATACATTCCGTATATCTTTTATTTATAAATATATCATTTATTTTTTTCAGTAACTTTTCATGTTTTTCTAAAGGCAAATTTTTATTAATAGCGATTTTTAATTTTAGTTTTCTTAAAAAACCTATAATAATAAGAGATAAAGCAGGAAAAAAGAAAGCAAAAAATCCCCAAGCAGTTTCATTTCTATTTTGTCTTTTTGCAGATTTTGTTATTTCTGTTGCTACAAATATTCTTATAAGAATGTTTATTAATGCAAATATACCTTGTGCAATTTGAAGATATTCAATAGTGCTTATATTAGAAATTATTAACCAATTGTAAATAATTGGGATAAGAAAAATAAAAATACCAAGTACTATTTTATCACTTTCTTTTTTGTACGATAAAACGTATTTTGTGCTTTCTTTTTTAATTTGAACTTTATTTTCTATAACTTTATTATTGCTTATCGGTAAAGGGGGCGGTTCGCTTATTAAAAAACCTTTTAATTCTTCTAAAGCATTTGCTTGTTCCCAATTATTCATACCTTCAGTCCAAATCAAAACAGATTTTTTTAAACGTTTACTTTTTATTTCTTCTAATGTGAATGGACCGTATTGTTGGTCATTTTCTGCGTAATAGTATAGTTTCATAATGAGAAATTTTATTGTTTTTTTACTTTTTCTTTCTCAAATACCGGTTATATTCATACATAAAAGCATTGTAAAACATTTTTGCAATATATCGCGCACCTTGCGGTGTGAAATGCGTAAAATCTTTTTCTCCCAAAGGCGGGTCGTAAAAAACCCAACTCGGCATAGAGTTTTCTCCGCCCATTGCTTCATACATATCCCAATAGGCACAGTTGTTCTCAAAACTTGCTTGTTTAAGGGCATCTCTTATCAAAGGAACATTCGGATATGTTATATAAGTGTCGCCATCTTTTTTTGACATATCAGCCAATCCGATAACCATTATCGTAAGATTGGGGGCAATTCTTTTAAGTGTGCGAAGTTGTCTCGAAAAAGCTTTTCTGTAATAATCGTAACTTTTACGAACGTTAGGAACAATATTTCCTCCGAATTGCAGAATCAGAAGTTTGGTATTTAATTGTCGGTACATTCGACTCAGCATATTTAAGTCCATTTTTGTGAAAAATAAACCGCCGCTGCCTCGCATTGCTATGTTATCAACATTAATTCCGGAATATCCTTCGAGAGAAAAGCCGTAAATATCCGGACTGTCTTCGGCTTCAAATTCAAATCTTATATTTTGCGGTGTGGTTTCAAAATTCCAGGTTTTTGTTTTATAATCGTTTGAAGGGGGCAGGATGCTTTCATCAATCAGTTGTTCGTCGGCAAAAGTTTTTATTTTAACTTCAGTTTTATTGTAACCGTAAAACATTTTGCATCTTTTAAAATGTTTGGTAGGTCGGAAAGAGTAGGGCGACTGTGATATGGAAATACTTGCATAACTCATTAGTTTATGAGGCATTAATTCTTCCTGATTAAAAACTTTTATGGAATCCGGAAGTGTGTCGTTAATAATAGGTGTAAATCTTGCAAAATTACCCAACATACCATAGTGATTGTGTTTTACAATTGTGTCGCGTCTGCCGTAAACAGTGTAACGCTTCCAGTCTCCGGAAACGGATTGTATCATAGGCGATTTAAAATCGAATGCTTTTACGGCGGGGACAATTCCGGGACCGACACCGCCGAATCGGGATTGTAATTTGTAACGAAAATAATCTGTAATCCTGTCTGTTTCTATCTGGGAATCACCATAATGCATTATTCGTACAATTCTTTTTTGATTTTTAATATTTGAAAGAATTGCAAAAAATTTATCTAAACTTGAATGTGATTTATCGGGAAATTCAATATGTCTTACAACAGAATCAATTTTAACCGGTATCGGTTTGTAGTAAACATATTGAGAATCAATCATTACGGAATCAAGATTTTTTTTCTTGTTTTCTTTTATAAATACAATCGTATCTGTTTCATCTTGAATGTCGGTTCCGTTTATAATATTTGAAATATCCGGTTCTGCTTGTTTAGGCGGATTTATTATGTCTTCTATAGTTATAAATTTTAAGGTAAATTTATTTGTTATTTTAATTCCTTCAGAAGGAAAAACTACAGATAATAATAACAGAATAAAAAGACCGGAAAATATAAAAATCAGAACTTTTTTCGGAGTCATAGCAGTAAAATATACCTGTTATTTTTTCTTTACAATAATTTCCTGACCTATTTTTAAGTCTCTTACATCTTCATCTGAAAAACCGTTGATTTTTTGAATGTCATTTGCTGAAATTCCGTCAAATTTTTTGGCAACTGTCCATAGGTTATCTCCGGATTTGATTTTGTAAATAACATATTTATTCTTGTCAGGTTTTACAACGGGTTTATTATGTATTGTCGGAATATTGGTTTTTATTTTTTGCTCAGTTGTCATTTTGTTGATTTTTTGGTAGTGAGCATATTTTTTTGCAGGAATCCAAACGGCAATTTTTTGACCTATTTGTAATCGAGTGCTGCGAGTTTTGTTCCAATATTTTAAATCATTAACGGAGCAATCGTACCATTAGGCAATATTACTGTATGTATCATCTGATTTTACGGTATAGTATAATTTTTTTCTGTGTTTTGTACTCGGCGGCGAATAGTTATAATTGTTATATGGTCGGTCGCTTTTTGCCGGAGAAATTAATGTAACTTGTTCGTTTAAATAAACACTGTCTTTGTATTTATAAATTTCATTTTCCGAATTTAAAAAATCACTGACTTTATCAAAAGGTAATCTTAAAGGATAGGGTTTTACGTTTCCGGGAATAATATAACGTTTGTATTGAGGATTTAATGTTGCAAGTTTATCAAAATCTATTTTTAAATACTCGGATACTTGTTTCAGATTTAATTTCTTTTTAATCATTACCGTATCGGTAAGCATGTCCATATCAATTTTTTTCGGAATTATGTTATGCTCTTTATAATAATTCATAGAATATAAAGCCGCAATGTATGCCGGAATATAACCTCTTGTTTCACGAGGAAGATAGGGATAAATATCCCAGAAATTTGTTTTTCCGCCGGAACGTTTAATTGCTTTCTTCACATTTCCGGCACCGCTGTTATAGGCAGCAATAGATAAGGTCCAATTACCGAAAATTTTATACATATCACGCAGATATTTTGCTGCAGCTTCGGTAGATTTTAAAACATCCATTCGTTCATCAACATAGGAATTAATTTCCAACCCGTACATTTTTCCGGTCGGATACATAAACTGCCACAGACCTACTGCCCCGGAACGTGAACGTGCACGAGGATTGAGTGCGGATTCGATAATCGGCAGATAACCGAGTTCTAAAGGTAAATTATATTTGTCTAAAATTTGTTCAATCATCGGCATATAATATTGTGAAATTCCGAGTAAATATCTTCTTGAGGCTGTATTTTTAGTGTAAAATTGAATCCATTGTTTTACTATTTTATTATAGGTCATCGGAACAACAGTCGGCAGTTTATATAATCGTTCAATATAAACGGAATCAGGTATTATTTTCGGAGTTTTATCCGTAAAAGTATTTACGCTTGTATTATCATCATTCTCGGTTAAGCTTTGTTTAACGTACCAGTTATTAACCAGTTCATCTAAATATTGATTTTGTTGTGTTAAGGCATCAAGATTTTTATTGGTTGTATCTTGTGTCTTTTGAGCTTGTCCGATAAAAACGGCTGCAAATAAAAATATAATCGTAAAAAGGGAATTTTTCATATTATTTAAAATTGAAACAAAAAGTAAGACCTAATGTGTTTTTTTTCATTTTCCCGTATAGCGGGATTATTTCGGGTGATATTTTTAATGATAAATCGTCACTGACATCAAAATCAGAAAGTTCTGCATCTACAACGGCATCAATAATATTTAAACCGTAAACAGCTAATATAATAACCGCCGATAAATCTCGGTTTCTTCTTGTTGAGTTTTTATATTGAAGTAAAACATCGGTACCGATATCTTCGCTGAAAATTGTTTCCTTGAGAGTGGTATCAATTCTTTGTTGGTAACCTGTAAGGAATTTTTTATAAAGTTTATTATTGTATTGAAAAAAGAATGCGGCAGATCCTAATGCAGAATATACAATCGGAACTTTCCAGTATTTCCCGTTATAAACTTGTCCTGCTCCGGGTAAAATAGCTGAAAATAATGCGGCTCTTCCGGATTTCTTCTTTTTTATCGACGAATTTATTTCAACTTCTTTTACACCTTTTATTATTAGGGTATCTTTATTTTTATTAAGTGAGTCGTTTTGACTGTATCCCGTACCGTTAAAGGAAATAATAATAATACTTATGAAAACAAATTGTTTCATCTTTAATTTTATTTGAGCAAAAATGCTATTTCTCTTTAATACGAGAGAGAAGTTTTTTTATTTTATTAAATTCTTCATCTGATGTAAAAGAAATGGAAATACTTCCTCTTCCTGCATTATTTCTCTTGATGTTTACATTGCTGTTAAAAACTTCGGATAAATCTTTTTTAAACGTAAGGTAAGTTTCGGGTAAATTATTTTTTGCCGTTTTTTTTAAGTCTTTTTTAACGGGAAAATTGATTTCTCGTATGATATTTTCTGTTTCTCTTACCGATAATTTTTCGGAAATAATTTTTTCATAAACGGAAACCTGTTTTTTTGCGTCTTCAATAGTTATTAATGCTTTTGCATGTCCTTGTGTGATTAATTTATTTTGAATACCGGATTGTATCTCAGCCGGAAGTTTTAAGAGTCGCAAATAATTGGTTACTGTTGTTCTGTTTTTTGATACTTTAGTTGCTAATTGGTCTTGTGTGAGATTGCATTCGTCAATAAGTCGTTGATATGAAACAGCAATTTCAACGGCATTTAAATCTTCGCGTTGGATATTCTCAATTAATGCCATTTCGAGCATAGCAGTGTCATCGGCTTTTCTTACAAAGGCAATAATTTTTTTTAATCCTGCATCTTTTGAAGATCTTAATCGTCGTTCGCCGGAAATTAACTGAAACTTACCGTTTTTTAATTTTCTGACTGTAATCGGCTGAATAATACCGTGTTGTTTTATAGATTCCGTAAGTTCTTTTAAAGATTCTTCATTGAAATCTTCACGCGGTTGAAACGGATTGAGTTCTATATCTTTAATATTAATTTCAGCAACAGCTCCTGTAGATATTGCTTCTTCAACGGGTTTTGTTTCAAATTTTGAATTGTCAATTAAGGCTCCTAAACCTTTTCCTAAAGGGCTTTTTTTTGCCATATTATTCTAATTTTTATTTCTTTCTATAAGTTCTCTTGCTAAATTTAAATAGTTAATGCTGCCTTTCGAATTCGCATCATAAATTATTGCAGGCATTCCGTAACTCGGAGCTTCGCTCAGTTTAATGTTTCGTTGTATAATGGTGTCAAAAACCATACTTTCAAAATGTTTTCTTACTTCGGCAGCTACGTGGTTTGATAAACGAACACGGGAATCATACATTGTTAAAAGAAAACCTTCAATTTCAAGTTCTTTGTTAATATTTTTTTGAATCATTTGAATGGTATTCAGTAATTTTCCCAGACCTTCTAATGCAAAATATTCACATTGAACAGGAATGATAACGGAATCGGCTGCAGCTAATGCATTTAAGGTTAGAAGTCCTAATGAAGGCGAACAATCAATTAAAACATAATCATACTTGTCTTTTACTTTTTTTACGACGGTATCTAAAATATATTCTCTGTTTTCTTCTTCCAGCATTTCAATTTCGGCACCGACCAAATCAATATGCGAAGGGATTATTTCCATCCCGGGAGTTTCTGTTTCTAAAATGACGTCTTCAGGCTTAATTCCGTTTATGAAACAATCGTATATGCTGTGTTCAATATCTTTTAAATCAAATCCTATTCCTGAAGTTGCATTTGCTTGCGGATCAAAATCTACAATTAAAACCTTTTTTTCAAGAACAGCAAGACTGGCTGCTAAATTTATAGCTGTGGTGGTTTTTCCTACGCCGCCTTTTTGATTTGCTATTGCAATGACTTTTGACATTGTGATGAAATTTAAAAAGTTAAAATAGATATTGATGCAAAAATATAACTTTTATTGATATAATTCTTTCTTTGTTAATATCTTTTTTGCGGATTATTATGTACGACAGAGTATAAAATTAATTCCGATGATATACTCCTGCACTTTGTATATATCGGTTTTGCCAATCTCTGTTTGTTACGTCTTTTAAAAAATCAAAAAGATGTTCTCCTATAAAAAAATTGCTGAAATTTTCAATTCCGTATGGTTTTAAAAGTTGAAGTTGACTGTCGGAAGGCATCCAAGTAACTTTATCATCAGGATTTTTTGCCCATCCTTTCTCTTGGTTTAAAGCAGGATTATAAAAAGGGTATTCAGAATATTTTATTTTCCATAAATTATTTATTATTACTTTTAGTTTCTCTGTTGTATAATCTTTCATTAATGTGCTTTGAACATTTCCGGTAATTTCAAATACATTATATTTTTTAATAAGATTTTCTTTGTCGGGATTTGCTTTTGATATTTCCAACCCGACAATTTCTCTTAACCATTGATTAATAGGTATATATAATACTTCATTTTGGCTTTCACCATTTTCTTTTACAATTGCTGTTTGTACTAATCCGCCGTTTAAATTCGGTATTAAACGAAGTGCAAAAAACCAATCTTTTTTTACTTCGGTAGTATTGCCGAAAGTATTTATTTGAGCATAATTGTAAATAAATAAAAATGATAACAAAAATATAAGCAATGTTTTTTTCAATCTGTTTTATTTTATTTATTAAGAACTGCAAAATGCGTGCTAATATTATTATTTTATCCTTGAAATTTTTATCTATTTTTGTATTTCAAATTTAACTGAAACATTATGACTGTAAAATTATATAATAAAAAGACGAATATACCTGAAGGAGTAACCGTTTTTATAGGAGATAAAACTGATTATATTAAGTTCCTTTCCGATGAAAAACAGATTAATTATCTGAATAATCAATTTGAAAAAGAAAAAAACATCGTTGAAATTAATTTGTATGATTCTCAAATGTATTTTATTCAGTTTAAGAATGATAAAATATCAAATAAGAATGAAAAAATACGTGCTGCAGGAAGTAAAATTACAGATTTGTTAAATTCGGAAAAAATACAAAAAGCAAATTTAATTGATGCTGGAAATAATGCAGAAACTGTTAAATATTTTATCGAAGGTATGTATTTGGCAAATTACTATTTTACAAAGTATTATAAAGAAGAAGATAAAAAGAAACCGACTCTTGAGAATATTAATATTTTTTCGAATTCTGTAAAAAATAAAGAATTGACGGAACTTATTAATGTTGCTGAAGCTGTTTATTTTTCCAGAAATTTAGCCAATGAACCTTTATCCGGTTTAAATGCTCTTCAGTTATCTGAAAAACTGAAAAAAGCAGGAAAAGAGAAAAGAATAGAAGTTACCGTTTTATCGAAATCGGAAATTGAAGAAAAGGGAATGGGCGGTTTACTTGCCGTAAATAAAGGAAGCAGTTTGCCCCCGACTTTTAATATCCTTGAATGGAAACCGAAAAATCCTGTCAATAAAAAACCATATATACTTGTAGGAAAGGGAATTGTATTTGATTCGGGCGGATACAGTATAAAACCTACAAAAAATTCGATGGATATAATGAAATTTGATATGGCGGGTGCTGCTGTTGTTGCCGGAGCAATGTCGGCAATTGCTGATAATAATCTCCCGATTCATATTATCGCATTAATTCCGGCTACCGATAATGCCGTTGATGCAAAATCTTATGTGCCCGGAGATATTATAAAAATGCACAATGGTTTGTTTGTAGAAGTTTTAAATACTGATGCCGAAGGACGTTTAATCCTTGCCGATGCTTTGAGCTATGCTCAGAAATATGATCCCGAATTAGTCTTAGATTTGGCAACTTTAACCGGTGCTGCCGCATATTGTATCGGCATTCACGCTTCTGTAATTATGGGAACTGCAAATGATAAGATATTCAAAAAATTGGAAAAAAGCGGTGAAAATGTTTACGAAAGAGTTGTCAAATTTCCTTTTTGGAATGAATATAACGAGATGTTAAAATCAAGCATAGCAGACTTAAAAAATATCGGAGGCAGTGAAGCCGGAGCAATTACGGCAGGTAAATTTTTAGAACGTTTTACGGATTATCCGTGGATCCATATTGATATTGCAGGACCGTCCGTTTTAAGTAAAAAAAGTGCATACAGAACGGAAGGCGGCAGTGCATACGGTGTCAGATTACTATATGAATTTTTCAAAAATATGATTTAGAAAAAATATGGAAAATACAGGAAAAAAAATAAAAGTAGGAATTACACAGGGTGATATTAACGGTATCGGTTATGAAATAATTATTAAAACTTTAATTGATAAAAGAATAACTGATTTATGTATTCCGATTGTGTACGGTTCGCCGAAATTATCGGCATATCATCGAAAATCTCTGAATATTGAGAATTTTAGTTTGAATATTATCAAAAGTCCCGAAAATGCAAATCCGAAAAGACCCAATGTAATAAATTGTGTATCTGAAAATACACGTATAGAATTAGGAAAAGTTTCAAAAGAATCCGGTGCTGCAGCTTTTGCTTCTTTAGAAGCGGCAACGAATGATTTACTTGCCGGAAAAATAGATGTTTTGCTTACTGCACCGATAAATAAAAGCAGTATTCAATCTGAAGAATTTCAATTTCCCGGACATACAGAATATTTACAGAATAAAACCAATTCGGAAAGTGTATTAATGTTGATGCTTGGTGAGCATATGAAACTCGGTGTTGTAACAGGGCATGTTCCGATTAAAGATGTTGCAGATTTAATTACCGAAGAACGTATTTTACAGAAATTACGTATTTTACACGATACACTTATGAAAGATTTTACTCTCAGAAATCCGAAAATAGCTGTTCTGGGGTTAAATCCTCATGCCGGAGATAACGGAGTTATAGGAAAAGAGGAAGAAGAAATAATTATTCCCGCCTTAAATAAAGCCAGAGAAGAAGGAATAATGGCAATAGGTCCGTATGCTGCAGACGGATTTTTCGGTTCGCAGGCATACTTGAAATTTGATGCTGTTATGGCTATGTATCACGATCAAGGTTTGGCACCATTCAAAACCTCGGAATTTGAAACATCTGTTAATTTTACTGCCGGATTACCGATTATCAGAACTTCTCCCGGACACGGAACAGCCTTTGAAATTGCCGGTAAAGGTAAAGCATCACCCGATTCTTTCAGACAAGCACTTTTTACGGCATTGGAAATTTGCAGAAATCGAAAACATTATAAAGAAATTTCAGAAAACCCCCTTAATTAATACAGATTAATTTATTGGAACAAGCAGTAACATATTTATTCTTAATATCATTTATTATTCAACTGTTATTTTACTTTTTAATATACAAAAAAGTGTTAAAAAAGCATAAAGTAAAAGAAAATACAGGATTATTGCCGCCCTTGACAGTAATAATAAGTGCAAAGAACGAAGCTGAAAATTTACGAAACTTTTTACCTTTAATTTTAAACCAAAGCTATCCTGAATTTGAGCTTATTGTTGTAAATGACGTTTCAACTGACGGAGCAAAAAATATTCTTTCAGAACTTCAATCATCTTATAATAATTTGCAAGTTCTTGAAATTGAAGGAGAACATTCAAAAGGAAAAAAAAATGCCGTAACAAAAGCTGTGTCAGCAGCAAAATATGAATATCTTGTTTTTACGGATGCCGATTGTTATCCGATTTCAGAAAATTGGCTGAAAAAAATTGCTTCGGCATATTCCGAAAATACCGAAATAATTATAGGATACGGAGCTTACCAAAAACAAAAAGGCTTATTAAACAAACTTATCCGTTTTGAAACCCTGTTTAATGCAATGCAATATATGTCGTTTGCAATTTTCGGATTTCCGTATATGGGTGTGGGACGCAACTTGTCGTATAATAAATCTGTCTGGATTAAGAACGGAGGATTTTTGAAACATAAAAATATTTTATCCGGTGATGATGATTTGTTTGTGAACGCTGCGGCAACTAAAAAAAATATTAAAATTTTGACGGATTCAGAAAGTAAAACAGTTTCGATACCGAAAAATAAATTCAGAGATTATTTAAAACAGAAAAAAAGACATCTTTCAACAGGTAAATATTACAAACAAATTCATAAATCATTATTAGGAACCGAAGTATTTTCAAGATTTGTATTCTATGTCGGATTGATCTTCCTAATAAGTATTAAAAAGCTCGTATTAACGGTAATGTTGCTGTATTTAGCGAGAATTATGATAATTTTTATTTTTATGAAAAAATTTTCTGACAAGATAAATGATAAGCAAAATTTATTTTTTATTCCTATATTTGACATTTTAATACCCTTGCTTAATTTCTTTATTTTTGTAAGAACAATGATTAATAAAAGAATTGTATGGAAATAAACCGAAATTTTTCGGATAAAGCTGTCAGAGATTATTACCTTATTAAAAAAGCAAAAAAAGGTGATGAACATGCTTTTGCCGAGTTATTAGGTTATTACAGAGATGCACTTTTCCGTTTACTATTAAAAATGGTTAAATCAAAAGAAGATGCCGAAGATTTAATGATTGAAACGTTTGAGAAAGCATTCAGAAAAATCGGTTCATATAAATCAGATTATGCCTTTAGTACATGGTTGTTCAGAATAGCAACAAATCACGGGATTGACTATATCAGAACGGCTCAAAATAAATACGATAATGTATATATTGATAAAGTATTCGACTATGATAATGATTTTCAAAAATCTTATATAATAAAAGAAGAATCATTAAATCCTGAGGAATCAATAGTAAGTACGCAAGAGAAAAAGATAATAAAAGATGTGGTACAGAAATTACCGCCGGATTATCGCCGAATTGTTATTTTACGATATTTCGAAGATTATTCGTATAATGAAATTGCCGAAAAATTAAATTTACCGATTGGTACAGTAAAAGCACGTCTTTTTCGGTCAAGGGAGTTATTGCAAAGTATTTTGGCAAAACATAATATAAAATATGGAAAAAGCTGATATTCTTCAGTTAAAAAAATATTTTCCGACTATTTCGGAAAAACAAATTGATTTATTTATCGAAATTTCAAATCTATATGAATTTTGGAATAAAAAAATAAATGTTATCTCTCAAAAAGATATTGATAATCTCTATATTCGTCATATACTTCATTCATTATCAATAATTAAAATACTCAAATTCAAAAAATCCGATTCAATAATTGATATAGGAACAGGAGGCGGCTTTCCCGGAATCCCGCTTGCCGTTATGTTTCCCGAAACTCAATTTACTTTAATAGATTCAACAGGAAAAAAAATAAAAGTAGTAAACGAAATTATTAATACGGAGAACTTGAAAAATGTAACTGCAATACAAAAACGAAG
>JAJRUH010000123.1 GCA_024277895.1 Bacteroidota bacterium
ATACTTTTAATCAATTTTATAAGAATATTTTCGTTTTGCTTTAGTTGAATTGATTTTTTTAACTTGATTTTCGTTTGATTTTTAATTTCGGGGTCTATTTTATTTCCTGCTAAAAAATAAATATCGTATTCGGTATTTTCGGAAAGGTATTCGGCAAGTAAAAACATTTGCATTTCGGCACCTCCGTGAGCAATTTTTGAGTTTTTATCGAAAAACGAATAAGATGCCGGCGAAAAAAAACAGATTTTTTTATTTTTTATTTTCTTTTCCATAAAAATAGTGTTCTGAATTTTTTACCGTCGGATTCCGATTCTTCCGATACGTTTTTATCTGAATTAATTATTTGAATTTGCTTTTTGTTCAGCAGAAAATCGTAAATGCGAATATTGTTTATATAATCGTTAAATGCAGGATTTATCTTAAATTTTACCAAATCATCTTTTAAGCTTATTTTTTCCTCATCTGATTTCTTACCGTTTATATATAAAGTATATTTATTATTTCCTGCGAGCCAAATTATGTGGTTAATAGTATCTGTTTGTAAATCTGCGGATAAAGAATTTTTTCCGTCTGTATGAATAATAATTTTTTTATTTTCTGACAGGCAATTTACAATACCGGCAGTATCATTTTTAAAACTGAAAACAGAGCCTTTTGTGTTTTCAGTTATCTTAATATCAAAAACAAAAGAGTATGAGTTTTTCAGACATAAATTTGCAACAGGCATATATTTTTGATATTGAAACAGTTCGAGAGGTTTTAACATTGAATTATTGTAATAATATACTTCTTCACCTGTGTTGTCAATACCGTAACCGGTATATTTTTTAAAATATAAATTAGCATAATTTACAAAATTCGGGTCTAAACGAGCTTCGTTATATTTATGCCAAATCAACCAACCTGAAGGATTTTTCTTCATATCTGAAAAAATTTCCGAAAAGAGTTTGCCTTGATAACCGCCCAAACTTAAAAATTTTGTATCCTTAGGAATACCTTGCAGATATAATTTCGGTCCCCAATGTTTAAATATAACATCACCTTTATGAAAATTGTCCACAACTTTTTTATGTGCAATTGAGGGCTTTGCAGGAGAATATGTGTTTTCAATATAAAGACTTTTGTAATGGTTTGAGAAACTAATTGTTACAGAAGTTAAAAGCAATGCAATCAGCAGAACTCGGAACATCTTGTTATATAGTACTTTAATTGTAAAGATAAAACTTCCGACAATCAGCAAAACGGTAAAAGGTGTGATGAAAGAAATGTATCTGTATGACGGGGCATATGCTATTACATAAGAAAAGAGCAACCAAATGAGAAAAGTTGTTATATACAGAATTAAAAAATTTTTTCGGAAGGCATCATTCTTTATATAAAATATTGAGGGAAAGAAGCTTATAAGAAAAATAAGATTAATTGGAATATTAAAAGGGTAGCCGAATAATGCCTTATTGTAAATCTCAGAATTATTAATATCAAAAAAAGTAAATTGGCTGAAATTGATTTTGTAGGGAAATAAAATTTGTAAAATAAGAATTAATGATGCAATCAGGAAAGCTGTAATATATTTTTTTTCTTTCGGAAAAATAAGAATTGCTGTAAACAGAAAAACAAAAAAAACGGGAAAAATAACAGCAATATTCGTGTGTATCTTAAAACCGAGAAAAAACAGTATGAATAAAAACGGCAGAAAAATATATTTAAAATTCAGGTATTTTGTAAAAAACGGATGTTTTGTCGAATTAAATAAGGGATAGGAATTGTTCTCCGTAATAAATTTAAATGTCCAATAAAAAGCAATTAAAAATATCGGATAAACCATGGCATACATTCTTGCCCAACGTCCGAGAAATAAAAATTCAAAATAAGTCGCGAATGTTAATACGGCAATCAAGACTGCATATTTATTTTTTATAAAATACTTTCCGATAAAATAAAAAAGAAAAATAAATAAAACTCCGAAAAATGCCGAAGGAAAACGTGCAGACCAAGTATTAATACCGAATAAGTTATACGATTGTGCGACAATCCATTGGTGTGGTTTTGATCTGTTGTAAGCCCTGCCGACAAGTTCTTTCTTAATGAAATCCCACTGCCGATATTCTCCGGTGTGATAATATCCGGCAGCACCTTGAGTTAGCTGAACTTCATCGGAAAAAATATCGAAATTATCCAATTTATGAAAAAGTGTAAATGCGGAAATTCCCAATATTAAAATTAAAAGAGAAGTTGCCGGAAGTTCTTTTTTTAAAAATAAACCCTTTGTTTTTTGAATAAAGGTTTGTTTTTCGTTATTTGTATTAAAATGTTTGTTTATAATTTCATTGAGCTTTTTTTTATCAAAATACAGAGTAAGAATTCCGATTAAAATTGTCGGAATATAAAACATATTCTGTAAATTTTTAAACACTTCGTATCCTGAGTATTCTGTATATAAATATAATCCGATATAGAATAATATTAATACAAGAAACAGGTATTTCAGATTTTGTCGGGCAAAAGATAATTTTGTCGGTGTACTTTCCGGTTTTTGATTTAGAATATTTTTTTTACTTATTCGTTTCATTATTTATCACAATAATTATATGGTATTGAGCAAACTTATAAACTTTTTAATAATCTGCTCTTTTTGATGATTTTCTCTTATATATTTCAAGCCGTTTTTTCCGAATTGTTTTCTTAATTCAAAATCAGTATTTAATTTTTCAAAATCAGCATAGAATTCATCAATATTTTTATCGGCACAAAAGCCGCATTTATAATCATTCAAAATATTATCCGGATTCACATTGTAAGATAAAATCGGGCATTCAGCAATCATTGCTTCAGCCATTGTATTTGAAAAACCCTCTAAATCAGATGTTAACACATATGTTTTTGCTTTTTGGTAATAATTAAAAATATCATTAGGGTTAACAAAATCAATCAGTTCCAAATTTTTTATTTGTTTTGCTTTTTCCTGAATTGTGTTTCCGTATTCAATATGGTCTCTCACAATCGGAGCAATCATTATAAATTTTTCATTCGGATATCTTTCGGCAAGTTTTATAAATAATTTCGGATTTTTAATCTTTGCCAATCTTCCTATCCATAAAATCGTGTTTTTTTCATCAGAAATATTTTTTTCATTATTCCCGATATTGTAAATATTTTTAATTTTTGCATCGGGTTTTCGGTTTCTGTCTCTTTCAAAAATATCTGCTTGTTGTTGTGTTTGTGCAGTAATGAAATCAGCTTTTTTATACACTGTCTGCATGGCAAATGCGGTTAAAAAACCATTGTGATGTTTTTGTCGTTTTTTTGTTGTTTCAGCATCAGCTGCAAGCATATATAAAATCTTTTTATGAAGAAACATTTTTATGTAAAATACGGCAAAAGCAACACCGATGTCGGCAGAACGAAAAATATAAATATCGGCATTAATCTTTTTTAATGACTTAATAAGTTTTATAGTTCGGTTTAAAATGTTATCATTAAATTTAAATGATTTATGTAATTTAACATTTTTTATTTCTTCAAATTCGGGTTGACTAAAATCTGCAACAAGAAAATGTACATCAAAATTATTATCCTTTGCCAAGTTTGTACTTAACAAAAAACCTTGTTTTTGTGCTCCTCCGATTTTATCCTTCGCATCCTGAATATCGGTATTAAAAAGATAATAGGCACGCGGTATTACAAAGCAGATTTTTTTCATTTTTGTTATATTTTTTGACGCTTTGTTGTCCTGCGAATGAACAAATGTCTGTTTATTGACCTCAAATCATCTGAAAGATATTTGAGCGTCATTTTTCTAAAAATCATAATATAAAATCACAGTTATTCCAAAAATATATCTTCAATATCCGTAAAATCGTCTGTTTTATCATGTAATAATTTAAATTTCATCTTGTCATCAAACCATCCGATAACCGTTTCCCTTGATAATTTTGTCGGCTTTATGCTTAACAAACTTAAATACGATGTCCATGGATATTCAACGGGATATTCGCAAAATCCATGTTTTACCGGATTAGTATGGATATACACAATCAACAGTTTTAAATAATTTTTATTATCAACACAAATGCGTCTGAAAGGATGTTCGAATAAAGATCCTGTTCTGTGATATTTTTTATTAAATCCTTTAGCATAAGCATTAAATAAATGCTGAAACATTTTTTCAGGAACGGGTTTCTTAATAAATCCGTTTTTTAATCTGTCATCGTCATCCGTCGGAAAAAAAGTTTTCCATTTTAAATCAAGTTCTTCTGTATCTGCATTTTTAGGATGTAAATATCCTATTTCATTTTTATATTTTATTCGTATGGCTAAATGAAAATGATTACCCATTATTGCATAAGCATATATTTCCGAAATTGGCTCAATATATATTGAAAGTAAATTGAGAAAATGTTCATAATCATTATTATCAAGAAATATTTTCATACCGTTAATACCTCTGTTATATATATGAAAATATTTTCCGTATTCTATTGGTATCATCCTTTTTAATTATTGATGACGCTTTGTTGTCCTTCGGACGAACAAAGGTCTTTTTACCTCAAATAGTCCGTAGGACATTTGAGCGTCAATTAATATTATAATACGTTTTATACCATTCAATAAATTTTGCCACACCTTCTTCAATTGAGGTATCAGGCTTATAATCAAAATCTTTAATTAAAGATTTAACGTCAGCATAAGTTTTTTGAACATCTCCCGGTTGCATAGGTAAAAACTTCTTTTTTGCTTTTTTGCCGAGTGCTTTTTCTGCGGCTTTAATATAATCCAATAATTGAACGGGACTGCCGTTGCCGATATTATAAATTTTATATAGTGCAGAAGAATTTGCAGGGTCGGGAGTTTTCCCTGACCATTCGGGATTTGCTGCTGCCGGTTTTTGAACAACCCTGAAAATTCCTTCGACAATATCATCAACATAAGTAAAATCTCGCATCATATCACCGTTGTTATACACATTTATCGGCTTATCGGCAAGAATTGCTTTGGTAAACAAAAAAAGAGCCATATCGGGTCTTCCCCAAGGACCGTAAACCGTAAAAAAACGAAGACCTGTTGTCGGCAGTTTAAATAAATGACTGTATGCATGAGCTATTAATTCGTCAGATTTTTTTGTTGCGGCATATAAACTTACAGGATGATCAACATTATGGGAAGTTGAAAAAGGCATTTCTTCATTAAGCCCATAAACACTTGAGCTACTTGCATATACGAGATGCTTAATATTGTTTCTTTTACTTGCTTCAATAATATTTAAGAATCCGTTGATATTGCTGTGAAAATAAACGTACGGATTTTCGATGCTGTATCGAACACCGGCTTGTGCTGCCAAATGGCATATATAGTCAAATTTTTCCTCAGAGAAAAGTTTTAAAATTTCATCTTTATCTTCAATTTGAAGTTCTATAAAATGATAGTTTTTATATTTATTACTTTGAACAAGTTTTGCATAAGTTATTTCACTCTTTTCAATACCTGTTTCCGCTAAACGCGCATATTTAAGATTTTTATCATAATAATCGTTTATGCTGTCAAGTCCGGTTACATTAAATCCTGCGGCAATAAACTTTTTTGC
This sequence comes from Bacteroidota bacterium, assembly GCA_024277895.1. Classification (GTDB taxonomy): domain Bacteria; phylum Bacteroidota; class Bacteroidia; order Bacteroidales; family JAADGE01; genus JAADGE01. The sequence goes on from JAJRUH010000123.1 coordinate 5,582, forward strand.
CGTATGAAATCCGATAAAACCCGCAGTTCCTGTTATAAGTATTTTCATGTTTATTATTTAATGTCTCAGGTACACAAATATATAATTAATTTATTACAACTTTCATTAATAAAATCAGGACTTTAAATCCTTAAAAATTTTCAGATAATCCTTTGCAACAGTATTCCAATTAAATTTTTCAACTTTTTTTCTTGAATTTTGTCCCAAAGAAGTCAGCTTTTCTTTATTTTCTGAAATATGTTTTAATATATCAGTTAAAGCATTGCTGTTTCCGGCTTTAAAAATAAAACCGTTGCTGTCATCAATCAATTCTTCCGTTCCGCCTACATTTGTAACCACTACCGGTAATCCGCAAGCCATTGCCTCAAGCAAAGCATTGCTCATACCTTCGTTGTAAGAAGGTAAAACAAAAATGTCTGCATTTTGATATTTTTCCGGCATTTTTTCACGCGGTACATAACCGGAAAAAACAGTTTGTTTCAACACATTTTTTTCTGTTGCATATTTTATATAAGCATTTTTCTCATCACCTTCGCCGACAAAATCAACATTTATCAAAATACCTTCATTTTTCAAATTTGAAATAGCATCAAGTAATGTGTATTGCCCTTTTCTTTTTATTAATCTTGCAGAACAAATAATTTTCAAATTATTAAAAACGGGTTTTATTCCCGGTTTAAATTTTAAAACGTCAATACCGTTATAAATTGTTTTGATTTGAAGTTGAGAATTTATTGCTTCAATCATTTCTTTTTCTGTTTTACATTTTGTAATAATCAATTTTGCTTTCTTCCATATAACTTTTATTACCGGTGAAATTATTTTATAAATAAATTTATAACGTTCTTCAAAACCGGGAATATCAGGACCTCCTATTCTGATAAGGTAAGGAATATCCCTGAAAATATTAAGCAAAAAAGCAGGAAAACCTGCAGGAACTGTTGACCACGCCAAAATTAAATCATACTTTTTTTGTTTACACATTTTTAAAGCTGTAAAACTTGCTTTTACGGTATATCTTAAAAGTTCAATATTTGATGCATGATGAATCTTTTTTTTCTTTACGGGAAGTTTATATATTTTAATATTTTCGGAAAAGATTTTTATTTCTTTTTTTTTTTCTGAAGCCGATGTAATTAAATCAATTTCTAAATCATGAAAATTTTGAAATATTTTAAATAATTCAAGATTTACGGTTCCGGTTCCTCCTCCCAAAGGAGGAAATTCATTATTGAACATTAAAATTTTCATTCGAAATTTCTTGTTTCACTGATTACATATAAAGGTCTTCTTCTGACATCATCGTAAATTTTGCCTATATATTCGCCTATAATCCAAAGCAGCATAAACATAAATCCCATAAAAATAAAAAGAATAACAACAAGCCATTTATACAGGTGATAATAAACGCCGTTTATTAAAACATCAAATATTTGGTATAAAAGTAATCCGAAACCGCTTATCGTGCTTATAAGCCCCAGCAGAAAACCTATTCTTAACGGCAACATTGAAAAGTTAAAAACACCGTCCATCCCGAGTTTTGCAAGTTTGCCGAGTGTGTAATTAGATTCTCCTTTTTGCCTGTCGGGACGCTTGTAATCAACAAAATCGTGTTTGAAACCTGTCCATGCAACCATTCCTCTCAAATATCTTGAATGTTCAGGCATTTGGTTTATTTCGGCAAGGACTTTTTTATCAACTAATCGAAAATCACCTACGTTTTTAGGAATATCAATTCGAGTAAATTTTCCCATTATACGGTAATATATTTTCGAGCCTAATTTTTTAATAAAATTATCTTTTCTGAAATTCTTTCTTCTGGCATAAACAATGTGATTGCCTTCTTCCCATTTTGTTATCATATTTTTAATAATTTCAGGCGGATCCTGCAAATCACAATCCATAGAAATTACAGCTTCGCCTTCGGCATACTTCAAACCGGCTGAAAGAGCTGCCTGATGTCCGAAATTTCTGCTTAAATTCAAATATTTCACTCGTTTATCTTTTTCTGCTAATTCATTTAATACATTAATTGTTTTATCTTCACTTCCGTCATTAATAAAAATTAATTCCCAAGTTTCAGAATAAGCTGCCATTAAAGAATTAATCCGTTCATATAAGGCAGGAATATTTTTTTCTTCATTATATGCCGGAACAACAAATGAATATTTCAGGTTTTTATGCATTTTACAAATTTTATTACAAATTTAAAAAAAGATATGACATTTCATAAATGAATAATGTTGCATCATCAGAAAATTTAATCCGTTATTCTGCACTTTTGTCAGTTATTACCGGTATTTTGTATATTTCTTTTGTCGGTTTATTATCAATTTTGTTCTTTTCGGAAACCATTATTAAACGATACACATTTGTTGCAGTCTAAATGTCGTATAAAATTATAAAAATTAAAGTATGAAAAAATATATTATTATTCCGATATTATTTTTGAGCTTAACAATATTTGCTCAAGGACATTATCCCGGCAGAATGAACCGAGAAAATATGCCTAAAGATGCTACTGTTACAGGGAATGTAAAAAGTGAACAAACTAAAAATCCGGTTCAATTTGCAAATGCAGCATTATTCAGTATGAGAGACTCTTCGGTTGTTGCAGGTGTCGTAGCTGATGAGAACGGAAAATTTACAATGACAGGTTTACCCTACGGAAAGTATTATATGGTAATTGATTTTATCGGATTTTATAAAAAAGTGATACACGATATTAAATTATTTCCGCAAAAGAAAAATTTAAATATCGGAACAATTTATTTGAAAGAGGCTGCTGAGAATCTGGATGAAGTTGTCGTAAACGGAGAACGTAGTTTAGTTGAATATAAAATTGACCGAAAGGTTATAAATATCGGTAAAAACATTAATGCTTCGGGAGGGACATTGGTTGATGCACTGGAAAATGTACCTTCTGTACAAGTTGACATTGACGGCAATGTTACTATGAGGGGAAGCTCAAATTTTCAAGTATTAATTGACGGAAAACCCACGGTTTTGGAAGCTAACGACATCTTACAACAAATTCCTGCCTCTGCCGTTAAAAACATTGAAATCATTACAAATCCTTCCGTAAAATTTGACCCCGACGGCACCACGGGGATTATTAATATTGTAATGAAAAAAAATCATAAAAGCGGATTAACAGGTGTAATCAATTCTTCAATAGGAACAGGCGATAAATATTCTGCTGATTTTCTGTTAAATTATAAAACCAAAAAAATCGGATTTTATATAGGTGCAAATTACGGCGACAGATCAAGTACCGGAACAGGAAATTCTGCGAGAACAACATTTCTTAATGACACAACAAATTACTTAGAATCCGAATCTGAAAGAACACATCAACGAAAATACTATTCGGTAAAAGGAGGTATTGATTTTTATTTGAATGATAAAAATACGCTCTCTTTATCCGGAAAATACGGATACTTCGGATTTGCAATGGGTGCAAATTCAAAAATACACGAATATACATTACCGGTAAGTTCCGATTATTATACTGTAAATGACGGAACTTTTGACATAGGCGGCGGTTTTTACTCAACGACTATTGATTTTACACATAATTTTGCAAAAAAAGGACATAATATAGTTGTTTCTGCAGATTTTTCACACAGAAACGGAGGAATTGAAAATACAACAACAGAAAGAGAATCTGATGCAAGTTTTTCTGAAATCATTAATGAATCAAAATACAGAACTTTTCAAGACAGAAGCAGAGATCGTCTGAGGTTAAAATTGGATTATGTTTATCCGATAAATGACAAAAGTAAAATTGAAGCAGGTTATCAGGCAAGAATTTTAACTGCCGGAGGAGATTATGTTTACGAAAATTTTATCGCAGGCAGTTATGTAGAAGATAAATTAGTTAGTAATGATATGATTTTTACAAGAAATATTCATTCCTTATACACAAGCTATTCGGGTGAATTTGCAGGTATTACTTTTATGGCAGGAATAAGAGGTGAATATACCGATCGATTAATTCATCAATTAACAAGCGGAGAAAAATATCCGATAAATCGTTTTGATTTTTTCCCGAGTTTGCATTTTTCAAAACAATTATCAAAAACAGACCAAATGCAATTAAGTTACAGCAGAAGAGTCAACAGACCGCGTCATTGGTATTTAAATCCGTTTCCGGGATATTCGGATGCCTATTCGGTTCGACAAGGAAACCCGGCATTATTGCCTGAATTTATCGATTCTTATGAATTAGCTTATAACAAACGTATAAAAAAATCGTTCTTTAATGTTGACATTTATTACAGACAAACAAATAATTCCATAAACAGAACTCAATCTTTAATGCCTGACGGCAAGATTCTTTATACATTTGATAATCTTGATAAAGAATATGCTTACGGCTCCGAACTCTCCGGAAATTTCCAATTTTTTAAATGGTGGAATTTGTACGCAAACGTTAATCTTTACAGGTTTAATTTAGAAGGAGAAACTGCCGGGATAACAACAAAAGATAACAGTTATAATTATGATGCAAGAATAAATTCAACTTTCAGGTTCACTAAAACAAGTCGTTTACAAATTAACGGATTTTATAATTCACCTACAATAACATCACAGGGAAACAGGAAAGGATTTTATATTATTTCAGCTGCATATCGTCAGGAATTTTTTAAGAAAAAATTATCTGTTGTATTGCGGGTAAATGATATATTTAAAACCGGAAAATATATTACCGACACTGAAGGTTTAGGTTTTACATCACATAGTGAAATGTTACGTGAAGCTCCTGTTTTTATGTTAAGTTTAAGTTATAAAATTAATAATTATAAACAAAAACGCGGAGATCGTGAAAATATGAACGATATGGACGAAGGCGGAATGATGTAAACTTCAATATTTATATTCAGGAAACTCAAACAATATCAGACCTGAAAAGTTAAATATACTTTTCAGGTCTTTTTTTATATGCAATATCTGTTTCAAACTGTTTTATAACACAGACTGATATTTATCATTGTTTTACTTATGAACTTATCTAAACTTTGTCCTATGTAAATAATTAAAACTAAAAAGATGAATATGAAATCATTGATTATTGTAATTGCATTATTAATATCCGTAAATGCAAAATCACAAGAAAAATTGTATGCTTACTGTAAAGTTACTACAAGCGGAACAGTTGCCGATGTTACTGCAAAGTTAAAAGCACAATTAAAAACCCATGAGTTTATGTATCTCGGCGGATACCATCCCGAAGGAAAGTCAAATATGTATGTTATTGCATTTACAAAAAAGCAGCTGTATGCTTTGGCAATATACGGTAAAACAAATAAAGCATTGGCAAGTATATTAAAATTCGGAATTATTAAGAAAGGAAATACGGTTACAGTCAGTTTGTTAAATCCGGAATATATCTTCTATGCATATTTCAGAAACACAACAGGAAGTTACGATAAATTAAAAGCAATATCCGATGAAACTCATAATATATTAAAATCTGTCGGAACCGGTTTTAAAGGTTTCGGAGGACAGCTTTCAAAAAATGAACTTAAAAAATATCATTATATGATAGGAATGCCCTATTTTACCGATCCTGTTGAACTGAAAAAATTTCCGAGCTTTACAAAAGCATGCGAAACGATTGAGAAAAATCTTAAAGCAGGAAAAGGTAAAACCGCAAGAGTTTTTCGTTTGAAATTCAATAAATCTCAAATTTCCATATACGGAGTAGCCCTTAAAGACAAAGAAGACGGAGAAAGCTATTTTCTTCCCGTTATCGGCGAAGACCATATTGCCGCAATGCCTTATGAATTAATTGTAATAGGAAATAAAGTAATGATGCTTCACGGCAAATATCGTTTTGCATTGCATTGGCCCGAACTGTCAATGGGACAATTTATGAAAATTGTCAGCACTCCGGGTTATATCGAAGATACAATGAAAGGACTGACAGAATAATATTTATCACAACTTCTTTTTAAAGCTTTGCTTATTAATAATTTGCAAAGCTTTTTTATTTAATTATCCTTTTAAACCATTAAACATCTGATATTTAAGAATCGCCCTCGCGAATATGTCTGAACCTGCGACGAGCTTCGGTAACAAAAATACTGTCGGGATGTTCAAGCATTAATCGTTTATAATATTCTGCTGCTTGTTCCTTATCATTTAATTTTTCTTCATATAAAACTCCTAAATCGAACATTGCTCTGTCGGCTAAAATATCATAAGCATATTCGGTAATAATTTTTTTATAATATTTCTCTGCTTCGGGATAATTTTTTTCCGACATATATATTTTTGCTTTCAAATAATATGCTTCATCAGTGATTTGATGACCGGGCATTTTTTTTAATAAAGTATCAATTTGCATCAATGCAGAATCTTTCAGATTTCTGAAATTATATAAATCCGCTTGTGCATACATTTTTAATGCCGATTGCAGGGAATCCCCTTCGGTGTTATCACTAATTAATAAAGAATAATACAAGGCATCGTTAGCTACCGGTTTTGAAGTGCTTTCTTTCAAGGCATCAAATTGTGCTTTTGCCCAGCGAAAATTTTGAGAATAATATGCTAATTTTGCTTTTTTTAATTTTGCTGAATCACCGAGTAAATTTCCTTTATTCTCAATTTCGGCTTTAGCATAAATCAATGCCGCATAGTCTAAATCATTTTCATAAACTAAAACATCTCCCAATTCAATTTCGCATCGTGCTGCCAATCTTTTATCTAAGCCCCGAAGCTCTAAAGCACTGTTCAACAAGTCTTCAGCTTCTTTAGGTTTATTTAAATAAAATGTTTTCAAATGAGCCAAATCTATAACACTTTGAATGGTTTGAAACCCTATTCCCAAGCTGTTTAATATTTTGATATAATCGTTTTCAAGTTTATTTATTTTTTCTTCCGAAATAACTTTTCCGTTTATTATTTTTAAATATGAAACATTTAATTTTCCGACATTAGCTTCAATAAAAAACGGTCGGTTTCTTCCTTTTTTAATAATATATTCATAAGCATCAAGTGCAGCAGAATAATCTTTATTAGATTTTGCCGTTTCAGCCAAATCAATTATTTGCCTTCCGGAAGAATGAATCCGCTTATCTATTGCAATTGCCTGAATAAGTGCCTGCGAAAATTCCTTTCGCTGCATAAAATACCATACCAACATTCGATTAAAAACAATCGAAGAATGTAATTTTTGAATACGTTTTAATAATTCTTTTCTTAAAATTTCCGAAAATTCATCATTAATATCTTTATCAATAAAATATTGCATTCGATTCTCAACAATTGAAAGATTTCTTCCAGATTCCTGCAACCAATCCAAATATTCGTTTATCATTTTTTCATATTTCCGCTGAACGGCATAAAGATTTGCCAGTTCACGCCGAAAATCATCATTGGTTATTTTTCTGCCTTTAAGATACGTTTTTCCCGCAAAATCATATTCTCTGTACTGCATAAATGCAGATGCCAAAGAACGAACTGCCGGAGAATTATTATGAAGTTTTTTTAATGCTTTCTCATAATTTTTATCACTTTCTTCAAAGCGATTTTGTTTTTTAAACAAGCGACCCAAATCGACATAATAAGAAGGATCGTTTTTATGTTTTCTTATATGTTTTTTTATTGATTTTTCGGCAATATCATATTTCCCCTGTTCAATTAAACAATTTATGTAATAAGAATAATACACTTTTGCGTTTGTATTTTCGGAAATTTTTTTAAAAAGGATTTCTGCCTTATCATAATCTTTATTTTGATAATATTGATATGCTAATCGAATATCACTTCCGGCAATTTTTTGAGAAAAGCCGACGGGTTCAAAAAATAAAAATACAAACAATATTAAAAATAAATGTTTCATTCAGTCAAATATTTTATCCTATCTTTGAAAATAATTTTTTCAATAATTAAACGCATAATTAGCTAAAATTATGTCATATATCGGCAAAAATATCAGAAAAATAAGAATAAGCAAAAAGTTAACTCAAACAGAATTTGCCGAACTGTTTGATTTAAAGAGAACTGCCGTAGGTTCGTATGAAGAAGGCAGAGCAGAACCAAAAATTGAAACCCTGATAAAAATTGCCGATTATTATAAACTTTCTTTAGATCAATTGCTGCGCAAAGAATTAACCGTAAACGAAATTTTTAAATTCAGAGAAGATTTGCTGAAATAGGGTTTTCTTTTAAACGGCTGATAATAAGTATAAATAATTCAATGATTATTTTGAATTGTCATTTTTTTTATGTATAATTGTCAGTCTTATCAGCAGTCAAAAATTTCTTGTTATGAAAGCATCATCCGGATTATTTGCAGTTTCTCTTATTCTTTGGTCGGCAGCATCAACATATTGGTATGTTTGTAAAATTAACAAAGATTGCGATAAACAACAAACCGAAATTTCTTTAACAGAAAATAAAATTTCCGATAAAAAAATTACTGTTGAAAAACCGGAAGAAAAAACCGCAAAAGATACCGTTTCGATAGTAAATGAACTGACGGAAAAATTAAAAAACGGATATACTTTGTATAATTTCCCGAAAAATTCTGCCGTAAATAATGTTGATAATGAATTCAAAAAATTTGCAAAAAATTTAAAAATTTATTTCTCAAAGAATAAAGATGCCGAAATTTTAATTACCGGATACACCGATAATACCGGAACTCCCAAAGCTAATTTATATGTCGGTAAAAAACGAGCCGAATTCTTAAAAATAAAACTTTCTGAACTCGGAATAGATAAAAACATAATAAAAACTACTTCAAAAGGACAAAATAATCCTGTTGCCGACAATAATACAGAAGAAGGCAGAAATAAAAACAGGCGTGCCGTAATAACAATTATTAATAAACAAACTCAATAAAACATGGGACAACATATTTTAGAAATAGTTTTAATGCTGCTGGGTGCAGCAATACTCGGATTTTTTATCGGCTGGTTGTTAAAAAAAGATAAAATATCTGATTTACAAACTTATATAACAGCTTTAGAAGATAAAAATAATCGTTTACAGGCGGACTATAATAAAAATGAACGATTATTAATTGATTGTCAAACCGAAAAAAGAAAAGCAGAATCCGAAAAAATACAAATAGAAAAATTACTGATTGATTGTGAAGGGAAATTAACTCTGTCCGAAATTGAATCAGCAAAAAAAGATGCAACACCTGAGGTTCCGAAAATTTCTACAAGTTCCGAAACTGTAATAAAATCGAAAACAAAGGTAAAAGCTGATAATCTTACAAAAATTGAAGGTATAGGTCCTAAAATTGCTTCTGTTTTGAAAAATGCAGGTATAGAAAATTTCAAAGAATTATCCGAAACAAAATCCGAAAAAATATCTGAGATTTTAGTAAAAGCCGGCGGAAATTCATACAACAGATTTGATCCTGCAACTTGGCCGAATCAAGCAAAATTTGCAGCAGAAGGCAAATGGGATGAACTTAAAAAATTACAGGATATTTTGAAAGGAGGAAGAAAAGAATAAAACTTTTCTAAAACAAACCTGAATTCAACATTACCAAAGTACAATTTTGAACAGTTTCAATGCCTTTGACTTCTGCTAAATTAATAAATTCCGCATTTTCTGTTCCGGGATTAAAAATAATTCTTTCGGGACTCAAACTTAATAAATAGTCGTAATATTCACTCTGCTTTGCAGGTGCAATATACATTGTAATTGTATGAATATCAACCAAATCAGGCTTCCCTTTAATTATATCTAACCCTTCAATTTCGCCGTCTCTTATACCCAACGGAACAACTTCGTGATTACAACGCTTCAGCAAACGAACAGCTTTATATGAATATCGTGCCGAGTTAGGACTTGCTCCCACAACTAATGTTTTCATATTTCAGATATTTAGCTCTCAATATTAATATTATTTTAAAGAATAAACAAGTGCAGGCAGAACTTAAATAAAAAAATTATCTTTGCCGCTCACTTTTTTAAAAAATTATAATGAAAGCAGAAAAAAATAATGTAATTTCTTTAACATACGAATTAAAAATTACAGAAAAAGACGGTAAAGTTATTGATGCAGCCACTGAAGAACATCCTTTGGATTTTATATACGGCAGCGGTATGATGCTTCCGAAATTTGAAGAAAATTTAGCCGGTTTAGAAAAAGGCGACACTTTTAAATTTATGTTAACAACAGAAGAAGGTTACGGAAAACGCAATGAAAATAACATTGCAGATGTTCCGATTAATGTTTTTGAACAAAACGGCAACATTGAAGATAATTTATTAACTGTCGGAAATATTATTCCGCTTCAGGATCAAGACGGCAATCATTTCAACGGAAAAATCATTTCTGTTAATGAAGGTAGTGTAAAATTAGATTTTAATCATCCTCTTGCCGGTGAAAATTTATATTTTTCAGGAAAAATTTTATCCGTAAGAGAAGCCTTAAAACAAGAATTAGAACACGGACATGTGCATACTCACGGACATAATCATTAAGATTTTTTTATAAAAGATTAATGCAACTGTGTTGATAGTCATCGTATCACTATTTCAATTTAAGTAAAATAGGTTTAAACTTAACAGGCTGTTTGCTGACACATTGATACGATGACTTGCGGATTTAAGGTATTTAGGACTTGCTGAAAAACGCTAATATATTTGTGTTTCAGTTACTTATAAGGGTATTTCCATATACAAGTGCAAGGTTTTTAATTCATTTCACCCTATTTCCTTGCACTTGTGTAAAATATTTTAGCTGCCCACAGGCACATCATCTTTCTTC
>JAJRUH010000006.1 GCA_024277895.1 Bacteroidota bacterium
CTGTGTGCTAATGCTTCTGTTATTATTTTACCGGATTTAATAGATGGATATTTTTTTATCGGTACTTGCAAATCAATATTTAATTTACCATAATCGTGCATTACTATCATTATTTCAATAAGTTTGTTGAAATCAATATTTTCTGCTTGCATAAATTTTGGCAATTCCTTAAAAATAAAATTCATTTTCGGTTTAAAGATTTTTCTGTAATAATTCAATAAAGCCATGTTATGTTCAATAAATGTATCTGATTTTAAAGGCTTAAATTCATCTTTCTTGTCATTTTTGCTTGACTTACCCGATACACCGTTTCCTATTTTTATAAAATTCAAACCTATTTTACTGTCATAACTAAAAAAATTTGAATTCACATAAAATCGGTTATCTGTTATTTTTTCATAATTTGCAGGTTTTAATTTGTATTCTTCTTCCCCAAAATCAAAGATATTATTTTCTTCAAGTTGAAAAACAGGATAATCTTCGTTTCCGTTTCCTAATTTTTTCCATTTTCCGATAAAAGTCCATTTATAAAGTCCTATACTTTCATAACTATAAGGCTGTAAAGCAACTTTGTCTTTTATTTTATCATTAATTATTACTAAATCAACACTTTGAATGTCTCTTATTGTATTACGGTAATTACTTTTTTTACAGTCCTGCCATGAAACTCTTATTTTTTCTTGATTAAACATATTGTATCTTATGTTTTCTGTATTTTTCTGTTCCTGTGCAGTCATTATTTTATTTACAAGGTCTTCTGCAACTTTTTCATCAATACTTGGTGTTTCTTTAAGAATTTCAAAAGTTTTTTTACATAAATCATGGTCATACGGCAGGTATTTGTTATTTAATTTTCTTATTTCTTTTTTATCGGTTTCATTACCCGAAAGCTCTTCGCTTAATTTTGTTTTTTCGTCAGGAGTTAAAATATCATAAACAGATATTTTTCCTGTTTCATTTTCATATCTGGCACATCGCCCTGCTCTCTGTAAAAATGAATTTACAGGCGATACTTCTGTGTGTAAAACTTCACACGAAATATCCATTCCGGCTTCAATAACTTGTGTTGAAATTAAGATTGCATTTTTTTTGCTCCCTTTTTTAAAATATTTTTTCACCAGTCTTTCTTTTCCTTTTCGGTCTTTATCAAAAAAACGTGAATGAATACAAAATAACTCGGTTTCTGTATTTTTAATCTTTTCTAATTCAATAAATAAATTTTGAGCAGTTTCAACCCGGTTACAAATAACAATTGTTTTATTTTTATGACTATTAATAATATTTTCAGCATTTATAGTATTTTCTGAAACACTTATTGTTTTTTTTACTTCATTTTTTGGTGCTATTAATGAATTTATTTTTTTTCTATCATTAGGAAAATCTTTTAAAGTAACAATTTCAATATTGTTAAGTCCGCTATCATTTTGTATAAAATTAATAAATCTGTTACTCATTGTAGCAGTCATTATACAAAATCGTGTCATATTTGAAAGCATTCTCAAAGTTCCGAGAGTTGAAGCCATTGAAAGTTGTGGATCTAATAAATGAAATTCATCAAAAACTAAATAGCTGCCAATAATTGCCCCTGCATTAATATTTGCTTGTCGTTTTGAAAGTGGTAAAGGAAAAGAAAGAAAATTACTAATGGTTTGGTCAATTGTTGAAAAAACAATGTCTTTTTCAAAATATTTATCTTCGCTGTATTCACCTGTTTGTTTAGAGGCTAAATTTGAAAATTCAGAATGTTTTTTTAATGTATCTGTAACGTCAAGATGAATTGAGTTAGTTAATGTTCTTAAAGGTAAACTATAAATCATTTTTTGTGGAAAATCAGCTGAATTTCTCTGTTTCGCAATTAAAAACGGAATAATTGATGCCCAAGTTTTACCTGCACCTGTTGGGACTGATAAAATTACATTTTTCCCTGATAATAATAGTTCTGCAACTTCTGTTTGATATTCATAAGGCGAAAATTTTAATATTTTCTGATAAAAATTGCTTATTTCCTGTATCATAGTATTTTCTAATTTTCACAAATATACAATGTCAAAAAGACAATTACTGTCCTTAGGTGAAATTATTTTTCAAATCTGTTAATCCCTTCCTGCATTTCGCCAATTACATAATCTTTTAGTTTTTGCGGTTTTATAATTTCAATATCTGCCGGAAGTCCGAGAATAAATCTTCCTATTCCGAGAAGGCTTGTAACTTCTGTTTCAAAAATAGAACTATTGTTTTTTTTTCTTTTTGTATGCAGCTCTGCACGCGGAAATTCTTCAATTAACAGGTTGTATGCTTTTATTGTTAATTTTAATTTCACCTTAATATTATCTTTTCCGTTCATTCTGAAAACATCAAGATTTGCTTTTTTGTGTTTTTCCTTAAATTCATATTTTTCTTTTAGAATGGTAACGTTTGTTATTCTGTTAATTTTAAACGTTTTACAGATATCGGATTCCGGTTCGTAAGCCCAAACAGAAATATAGTTTTGTGTAAAATCAAAAGGTTCTACAATTCGGCTCGATATGTTTTGGCTGTTTGCCGAACTGTATTTAATAAGTGTTACTTGTTTGTTGCCGGAAATTGCTTTGGTAAGTTTCTGTATAATTTTTTTATTGTGTTTTTTTACGATAGGTGTTGCTACTCTGTCAAAATTATATATTGAATACAACTTTTTTTTCAATTGCTCTTTCATTTCCGTTGTTGCTTCTATTGCTTCTATAGCTTTTGACAGTATTAAAGATTCGTCTTCCGAAAAGTGTAAAAGTTCGCTAAGGTCTTTATATTGAGATTCTTCTTTGTTTATTTTATAAAATCCGTTTTCATTTTTATCAATTACAAAACCAACTTCTTTAAAAGTTTCAATATATCTTCCTATTGTTTTTTCCGAAAGTTCAAAACGTTCGGCAAGTGATTTTTTATCCCTGCCGTATTTGTTGCCGAGCATTATTAACAGCTATAACATTTGCCTTAATTTTCTTTGTGATGCCTCTGCCATAATTCGTTGCTTTTTTTAGATTTTGGAATTACCTTCGTTCTTGATTACCTCACAACAACCAAATCCTTGTGAATTTAATCTTCCGAAACCGGCATAATATCCGATGCGTTGCAATTCCGGAGGTGCTTGCAATTCAAAATCAAACATATAACCAATTATTTTTGTCTCGGCATTTGTTCCTTTTTTTATGGTAATACCTTTTTTACGAACTTTTCCGAAATGTGTAATTTTAATTTCCTGCGGGTTTATCGACTTAAATTCGCCGTTAGCCAAAAATTTTGAAATCAGATTTGATGAGAATAACTCTTCATACCCTTCGTCTTTCGGCGACAAAAAACTTTTGTGCTTTTGTTCGTCAATTATTTTATCAACAAAAACAGGAGAAAGGCAACGATATTTCATAATCGGGAAAAAATCGGGTTCCGGTATTCGTTCAACAGATTTTACAATAAAATCTGTTCGGGTTTGGGTATCTCCAATCCCGAATTGTTGATTTTTAAATATTCCTACAACAAAAGTTTCTATTGTTTTAATTGGTAAAAAAGAAATAATAAGCGAAATTTCCGGACTTAAAATTTGTAATCGGTCTTTGTTAATCTTAAATTTTAAAATTTTAAAATGAGAGAAAGTAAAAAGTTTGAAATGCTTATTTTCGGAAGTATAGCCCTGTGAATGTAGCCATTCCGAAAATTCAGAATTTCCGTAATTCAATGTTTTATAAATCCATGATGACATTTCGTATTGGTAATTCAGAGGGATTACAGCATATTTTGACAATACATTTAATCGAAGTTTTAATCGCATTTTTTTTATAAAGTTAAATAAAATATCAGAAACTTTATTAAATTATTTGTATTGCACTGATATAGGCTGACCTTTTTTAAGGTTTATTTTTCAATAATTAAGTCCGAAAAGTTTTCCCGTTACATATTACCGGTCTCATACAGATATTCCTCTGCTCCTCTGACAAATTCAAGTTCAGGCGACAGAAAAATCGTTGCATATTTTTTGTTATTTATTCTGATATGAATTGCGAGATTTTTTCTGAAATAGGGCTTGCCTTTAGATTTGTAAAGTTATTTTTAAAGAAAAAAGTATAATTTAAAAATATATGATAATGATGATGATGAATTTTCTTTTTTGTTACTTTTTTCTTTGTTAATAATTGTAATTTTGTTAATAACTAAAAA
>JAJRUH010000124.1 GCA_024277895.1 Bacteroidota bacterium
GTTGCATCTCTGTGGGCGTTATATTTCGGGAAAAGTTTACTTCGGAAATTTCCTGTCGGCGGGTCAAAAACAACAGCAATATGTGTCGGTTTTTCTTTTTTTAATATTTCATTAAGTGTATTTGTAAAACCGAGTATGGCAGAAGTATTTAAACCCTTTGAATTGTATCTCGGATTTTTAATAAATGCATAGTAAGCTCTGAATATCAGGGCATAAGCATCTAAAAGGAATAGTTTTTTATCGGGAGTCGGCATATATTAAGAATTATCGGATGCAAACCATTCGGCATATGATGTTTCAGTTTCATAAAGACGTACGGAAAAAATATTAACATTTTTCGGAAGATGTTTCGAAATTGTTTTTGCAAAATAAGCAACCATATTTTCGCAAGTAGGTTGGTAATCTGTTGTGATAAAGCGTTCAAACATTTCGGGAATGTTTACAAAGGATTTGTGCGGAGCTTCTTTATTTAAAATAACGGCATGGTCGAAAATATCAACAATATGTATTTTGACAATTTTTTTTAAATCCCCGAAATCAATTACCATTCCGGTTTTTACATTTGAATTGTCGGAAATCGGAGTACCGATAACCGTAACAAAAAGTTTGTAGGTATGTCCGTGAATATTTTTACACTTACCGTCGTAATTCCAGAGAGCATGTGCCGCTTCAAAATTGAATTGTTTTGTAACTCGAATTTTCATTTAATATATTATTTTCCTGCAAAGATAAGAAAAAGGATTTACACGTATTTTATTATCTTTTAAAAAGCAGAAAAATAATTCGGTATTAGTTACATTCCGTACATCTGTTAAGGCATTCGATAATATGTTTCAAATTATTATTTTGAAGAAAATAATATGAATTTTTACCGTCTCTTTCAGAATTTAATACGCCTTTGTCTTTTAAAATTCCAAGATGATGTGAGGTTGTAGATTGCTCTATTTTAAGTGCTTGGTGAATTTCTGTAACAGTTAATTTCTCATTTTCCGACAATAAATTTAATATTGCAACTCTCAGGGGATGAGCCATTGCTTTTAACATTTTAGATGCTTTTTGTAAACTTTCGGGATTTAAAGACTTCATTTTTGTCATAGTTTTAATTTTAAACAAAAGTATTGCATTTAAATAGTTATAAAAATGATAATTATCATATTTAGATATTTTGATGTATTTGTATTTTTTTATCGTAAAAAGTTTAATGTTTATCAAAAAAAGTTTGTAAAAAGTTAATAATATTTACATTTGCATCCCTAATTTTTAATAATGATTCGATCAAAAGATCCAAATATAAAAACTTCAGTATTTGCTGTTATGTCAAAAATGGCAAATGATTATAATGCCGTAAATTTATCACAAGGTTTTCCTGATTTCGGAGTTTCCGAAGAATTGATTGCACTTGTAAATAAATATATGAATGCAGGTTTTAACCAATATGCACCGATGCCGGGAGTTTTTGAATTAAGAAAGAAATTATCTGCAAAAATTCAAAAATTATATAATCATATTTATAATCCGGAAACAGAAATTACCATAACCGCCGGCGGAACACAAGCATTACATTCAACTATTTCAACGATTATTAACGAAGGTGATGAAGTTCTTATTTTTGAACCGGCTTATGACAGTTATGCTCCTGTGGTTCGACTTAACGGCGGTCGCCCGGTTTATGTTCGGTTAAAATATCCGAATTATTCCGTAGATTGGGATGCTGTAAACCGTATGGTTAATTCAAAAACACGTTTAATTATTCTTAATTCACCCCAAAACCCGTCCGGGAAAATTTTTACGGATGAGGATTTACAAAGCTTAAAAAAAGTTGTTGTAGGAACGAAGATTCTGATACTCAGTGATGAAGTGTATGAACACATTATTTTTGACGGGAAAGAGCATAACAGTATTGCTAAGTATCCTGAATTAGCAGAACGCAGTATTTTGGTTTTTTCGTTTGGGAAAATGTATCATGCTACCGGTTGGAAATTAGGTTATTTTGCAGCACCTGAAAAAATAACCGAAGAAATAAGAAAGATTCATCAATTTACGGTATTTGCTGCAAATACTCCTATTCAATATGCTGTCGCGGAATTTTTAGATAAAGAAGAAGAATACCTGCAACTTCCGAATTTTTATCAAAAGAAAAGAGATTTTTTTAACGGAATGTTGAAAGATACCGGTTTTGAGATTATTCCGGCAGGCGGAACCTATTTTCAAACAGTTAATTTTTCAAGTTTAACGGATGAAACGGATTTTCAGTTAGCCGAAAGACTGACAAAAAAATTCGGCATTGCAGCAATTCCTATGTCTTCCTTTTTTCATAATGAAGAAAATACTAAAACTTTGCGGTTTTGTTTTGCGAAAACTGAAGAGGTTTTAAAACAGGCTGCCGAAAAGTTGGATATATTTTATTCGCAGGCAAAAAAACAGTTAAATTTGTTTTAATTTAGCTTATACACTTTGAATTATTTTTACAAATTCGGATTTAAGTTTTGCTGCCGGATATAAAGAAATTATTGTACCTAAAGACATTACGGATAAAAATGTCAGAATAAAATCCGACAGTTTCATACTAACAGGATAAGCATCGACAATATACATTCCGTCAGACGGAAAAGTAATAAAACCGTATTGTTTCTGAGCCCAACAAACAACACCGCCGAGAATTATTCCGATTAATGCTCCGGTAAAAGAAATTAACCACCCTTCAATAAAAAAAATGCGTTTTAATCGATTAATTGTTGCTCCCATACTTAATAATGTAAAAATATCTCTGCGTTTCTCAATAATCAGCATTGTTACCGAACCGATTATGCTGAAAGAAGCAATTAAAGTAATAAACAACATAATAATGAAAGCCGCAAGACGTTCTGATTTCATGACTTTATAAACATCAAATTGTTCGTAAACATCATGTACGGTATAATCATCTCCGAGAATATTTTTAATTTTGGATTTTAAAGATTCAATCTGCTCAGGATTTTCAGATAGTATTTCAATTGAGCTTACAGTTGAACTGTCTCTGTCTGTTATTTTTCTGACGATTTTATTTGAAGTCAGAATATATTTTAAATCAAATTCGGAATCAACAGAAATAATGCCGGCAGGAATAAGGTTAATACGATTAAAAGCTTGCTCCGGATTTAATAAATTTATTTTTTTGCGATTGGGTGTCCAAATTGAAACGCTTTTTCCTGTTTCTGTTGAAATCCCGAGTTTATATGCAATTCCTCCGCCTATGACTGCATAGTTCAACACTTTTCCCGATATTTTGAAAATGCCGTTTCGTAATGCCGCTTTTAAGTTAAACTGTTTCGCATAATCTTCGGGAATGCCTTTTACGGTACAAATAGTTTGTTTGTTATCGTATTTCAACAAAACATTCTCTTCTGTAACTTCGGCAAAATATTTTAAGGCTTTTAAATTTTTAATTTGTAGAAATTTTTCATTATTAATTTTGAAAGTCTTTCCTTTAACGGCTTGTATTTTTAAATCCGGAGCATAGCTTGAAATTTGTTTATCAATCAGAGTTCCGAAACCGTTTATTGATGACAAAACGATAACAATGGCAGCTGTAGCAACTGCAACAACGACAATCGAAATTCCGGAGATAATGTTTATGGCATTTCTGTTTTTTTTCGAAAATAAATACCGTTTTGCTATGTATAAAGAAAGATTCATTTATTATTTTAATAAATTATCAATTCGTTCGGCATAATCTAAACTGTCATCAATATAAAATTGTAAATCAGGTATTTTTCTGACTTGATTTTTGATGCGATTTCCGAGTTCAAAGCGTAAATTGCTCTTGCTTTTTTTAATCTCTTCAAAAACAACAGTTTTATTTTGGTCGGGGAAAATGCTTAAATAAATTCTTGCCGTACTCAAATCCGGAGCAGTTCTTACTATTGTTACGCTGATAAGTTTGTTTGAAAATTCATTTGCTTTTTTTTGAAAAATAATACTCATTTCTTTTTGTATTAATGCCGATATTTTTTTTTGTCTTGTGCTTTCCATACTTTAAATTTTTACAAAAGTAAGTTTTTTACGCTTTTAATAAAAAAGAGATTAAAATTTGTATTTTTGGTGAAAATTAATTTATCAATCTAAAAACAAAATATTATGTTTTCAAAAGAAATATATACGGAAAGACGAAAAAATTTAATTAAACAATTATCCGGCGGCTTGGTAATTCTTCCCGGAAATTCCGATGTTCCGTTTAACTATCCCGCAAATATTTATACATTCCGTCAAGACAGTTCTTTTTTGTATTTTTTCGGTATAAAACAACCCGATGTTATCGGAATTATTGATATTGATTCGGGAGAGGATTATATGTTCGGAAATGATGTTGATATTGACGACATAATCTGGATGGGACAGCAACCTGCAATGAAGGAATTCGCTCAAAAAAACGGAGTGAAAAACACATTTTCATTTTCAAAAGTTGACGATTTTATTGCAAAAGCACTTTCGCAAGGCAGAAAAATACATTTTTTGCCGGCATACAGAGCACAAACAAAATTGTTGCTTGAAAATTTACTCGGAATTCCGACAAATGAAATAAACAATAATGTTTCGGAAGAATTGATAAAAGCTGTTGTAAAATTACGTTCCGTAAAGGGTAAAGAAGAAATTGAAGATATTGAAAGAACTATTGATGTTGCGTATAAAATGCACACAACTTCTATGAAAATGGCTTTTCCCGGAACAAAAGAACAAGAAATTTACGGAAAAATTGAAGGTATTGCTCTGTCTCACGGAGGTCCCGTTTCTTTCCCGGTTATTTTGTCGGTAAACGGTCAGATTTTGCACAATCATCACCACGAAAATATTTTAAAATCCGGACAATTAATGGTTACGGATGCCGGAGCAGAATCTCCTATGCACTATTGCAGTGATATTACCAGAACAACGCCCGTAGGCGGAAATTTCTCCCAAAAACAAAAAGAAATTTATGAAACTGTTTTAAAAGCAAACGTTGAAGTAATTAAAAATTCAAAACCCGGAATTTTTTATAAAGATATGCATATGCTTTCGGCAAAAATAATTGTTGAAGGATTGAAAGCTGTCGGTTTAATGAAAGGAGATACTGATGATGCAGTTGCCGCCGGTGCTCATGCTCTTTTTTATCCTCACGGATTGGGACATATGATGGGAATGGACGTTCATGATATGGAAGGTTTGGGTGAAGACTATGTCGGATATGATAATACCGTAAAACGAAGCGACCAATTCGGACTTGCATTTTTAAGAATGGCTCGAAAATTAGAACCCGGATTTGTTATTACCGTTGAACCGGGAATTTATTTCATTCCGGCTTTAATAGATATTTGGAAAAAAGAAAACAAATCAGCACAATTTATTAATTATCGGAAACTTGAAGAATACAGAGATTTCGGAGGAATTCGTATTGAAGACGATATTTTAATAACTGAAACGGATGTCGAGTTCTCGGAAAACCGATTCCGAAAACTGTTAAGGAAATTGAAGATTTAATGAGAAAATAGAATCTGGTATTATATCTAACTTTCGCTAATAATAAAAGCCTTCAGCAACGGAAGGCTTTTTCTTAACAATTTTTATTTATGTGATGATATAACCTTCATCGTCCGATTTTTCATATAGCCAATTTATTCTTGATTTGTATTTGTCAGAAAGAAACTTTCGCTTTAATTTTAAAGTAGGAGAGAGTTCTCCGGTATCCGGTCCCCATTCTTCACAAACTAATGCAAATTTTTTAATACTCATAGCATCTTCAACATCAAAGTTCAACTCAGTTATCTCCT
This sequence comes from Bacteroidota bacterium, assembly GCA_024277895.1. GTDB lineage: Bacteria > Bacteroidota > Bacteroidia > Bacteroidales > JAADGE01 > JAADGE01. The sequence continues at coordinate 5,784 of JAJRUH010000124.1, forward strand.
CATCATATTTGTCTATAACTTGTTTATTTCTAATTAAATCCGAATTATTCTTAAATGAAATATCATGTAATGCAGCCCATTTTTGCAAATAATCAAAATTCGGAGATATTAAAGCGGAACAAAAGCGTTCATTTTCGCCGACAATCATTAGTTGGTCTATAAACTGGGACTCTTTCATAATATTTTCAACTAATTGCGGAGCAACATATTTACCGGTAGAAAGTTTAAAAAGTTCTTTTTTCCTTCCGGTAATTTTCAAAATATCACCGTTTAATTCTCCCATATCTCCGGTGTGGAACCAGCCTTCTTCATCAATTGCATCTTCCGTACGGTCTCTGTCTTTATAATAACCTTTCATTAAACACGGACCTTTATAAAGTATTTCTCCGTCTTTTGCAATCTTAACTTCTGATGTTTCAAGTAATTTTCCGACTGTTCCGGGGTGAATGTCATTTATTCTGTTTACGGAAATAACAGGAGATGTTTCCGTTAATCCGTATCCCTCGCAAACAGGTATTTTTGCGGCATTAAAAACACGAGCCAAACGTGGTTGTAACGCTGCACCTCCCGAAACTATGATTTTTATGTTTCCTCCGAGAGCTTCTCTCCATTTATCGAATACAACTTTATTATCAAATGCAAGTTTTGCTTTAAGAAATAATCCGGGAGACTTATTCCCTTCATATTTTTGTGCAGAACGTAAAGAACTGAAAAAGATGCCTTTTTTTATACCTTTCATATCACGACCTTTTTCATATATTTTGTCGTATATTTTTTCCAAAAGTCTGGGTACTGTGGCAAATGTTTCCGGTCTTACTTCTTGAATGTTTTCTACAAGAGTATCTGCACTTTCTGCATAGTAAATGCTGATTCCCAAATATGTAAATAAAAAATTCAAACTTCGTTCGTAAACGTGATTAAGCGGCAGAAAACTGATTGCTTTGTGTACGCCTTCCGGAACAACACAAACTTGAGCCAAAACATTTGTAACAAAATTTTTATGTGTAAGCATAACACCTTTCGGAGTTCCGGTTGTTCCTGAAGTATATATAATTGAGCAGACATCATTTTCCGTAACATCGGCTCTCAATTGTTGAAGTTTTCCGGCGTTTTGTTCAAATTCTTCTTCTCCTGTTTTTAGTATTTCGTTAAATAAATTCGGAGCTTCTGTTTTATCATAAGAATATATTCTTATATTTTGTTCTTTAAGTATATCGGCACCGGAAATCCTTTTGTAATGTTCTTGTTTTGCAACAATAACTAATTTTGCATCCGAGTGTCTGATGATATGGTCATATTCAGAAGTTCCCATAGTCGGATAAACCGGGACATGAATTACGCCTATTTGACTCATCCCGATATCGGCAACATTCCATTCCGGGCGATTATTTGCTATTGTTAAAATTTTATCACCTTTCTTAAATCCTAAACTAATTAGTCCGGAACTGAAGAAATCAATTTTTTGCTTAATGGTTTGAGAACTGAATTTTTCCCACTTTCCGTTTCGTTTTACAGAAAAAGCATCTTCTTTCGGGTAATTTTCAATAGCATATTCAATAAATTCAAAAGTTCTTTTTATTTCCATAATTGCCTGTTTTTTTTCAAATATACAATAAAAAAATTATTTAAAGTATTAATTAATATGTATATGTACGGAAATAAATAAAAAAAGGTTTCGGAAATTGCGATTTTATTTTCCGAAACCTTTTAAAGTGTTAGTTTATTTGATATTTATTTTGCTACAAATCCTTCATCATCTGTGTATCCGTAAAGAAAATCAAGTTTTATTTTGTATTTTTTTATTAAAATTTTACGTTTAAGTTTCAGAGTCGGAGATAACTCCCCGCCTTCGGGTGTCCACTCTTCACATACCAAGGAGAATTTTTTAACTTTCATTGCTTTGTCAAGACGTTTGTTTAAACGTTCAATTTCTTCTTCATATTTTTTTATAACTTCTTTATTTGTAATTAATTCATAATTTTCTTTAAAGTTAATATTATGAATAGAAGCCCAATTATGCAGATGCTCAAATGCAGGACAGACAATCGCCGCAGTATATTTTTCAGCTTCTCCTACGACCATCATTTGTTCAATAAAAGGAGATTCTTTCATTTTATTTTCGACGAGCTCGGGAGCTACGTATTTTCCTGTTGAAAGTTTAAAAATTTCTTTCGTTCTTCCTGTTATTTTTAATATTTTCCCGTTTAACTCGCCGGTATCTCCGGTATGAAACCAACCGTCTTTATCTATCGCTTCTTTTGTTTTTTCAGGGTCTTTATAATATCCCGGCATTAAATTCGGACCTTTAAATAAAATTTCACCGTCATCGGCAATTTTAACTTCAGCAGAATCAAGTAATTGACCTACTGTTCCGGCTATAACATTTCCCAATCTGTTAACGGCAATAACCGGAGCGGTTTCGGACAATCCGTAACCTTCTAATACCGGAATTCCTGCAGCACCGAAAACACGTGCCAAACGAGGTGGTAATGCCGCACCTCCGGAAACAACGGCTTTAATATTACCGCCGAGGGCTTCACGCCAGTTTACAAAAACAAGTTTATTTGCAAGTCTTAATTTGAAATCATAAAAAGCACCTTGATTTTTACCTTCTACATATTTTTCCCCGACTTTTATTGCCCAAAAGAATATTGATTTTTTAATTCCTTTTAATGCTAATCCTTTACTGTATATTTTATCATACAATTTCTCAAAAATACGCGGAACGGCAGCAAAAATATCCGGACTGATTTCTTGAATATTTTCAATAATTGTTTCCATACTTTCGGCATAATATACCCTGACACCCATATAGATATAAAGATAATTTATCATACGTTCAAAAACATGATTAAGGGGCAAAAAACTGATACCCAGTTCTGCATCTTTAGGAACGGCAACCGCAGAATCAATAACATTACTTACAAAATTTTTATGAGTCATCATAACACCTTTTGAAAGACCGGTTGTACCGGAAGTATATATGACAGAAGATAAATCATCCTCCTTAATACCGTTTTTTATTTTGATAAACAAATCGTTATGCTTTTTTTTATTTTTCTTTCCGAGGCTTATTATTTCCTCAAAAGACGGAACTCCCTTGATCGCATCAAAAGAATAAACTTTTTCTATCGTCGTAATTTTTTTGGCAATGGAGTTAATAAAGTTAAAACGTTCTTCGGAAGATACTATGATAATTTTCGAATCAGAATGAGACAAAATATGTTTGTATTCAGTTTCTCCGATTGTCGGATAAATCGGAACATGGACAATGCCTATCTGTTCCATCCCGAAATCAACAATGTTCCATTCGGGGCGATTATTTGAAACTGTTGCAATTTTATCGCCTTTTTTAAATCCGAGTTCAATTAAACCCAAACTGAATAAGTCTGCTTTTTCTTTAATATATTGTGTGCTGTATTTATCCCATTTTCCGTTTCGTTTTACGGAAAAAGCATCATCTTTCGGGAAGTTTTCAAGTGCATTGTCAAGAAAATCAAACGTTCTTTTTATTTCCATTTTGAGAGATTTTTATGTGTTAATAACATATCAAAATTAATAAATATTTATCGGTTCTCCAAAATTATTGCTTATTTGAATATTTATCATTCAGAAAAACAGTAATTTATTTTAAAAAGAAATATCTTTGCAGGAAAAATAAATATGAAGTTTTCAATTTTAAACAGAAAGACAAAAATTCATTCTCTCGCAACAACAAAATTTGATTTATTAATAATCGGAGGAGGAATAACAGGTGCAGGAATTGCATTGGATGCCGTAACACGCGGAATGAGTGTTGCTTTAATTGAAATGCAGGATTTTGCTGCGGGAACAAGCAGTCGTTCGACAAAATTAGTACACGGAGGATTACGCTATTTAGAACACTTAGAGTTAGGATTAGTAAGAGAGGTTGGCAGAGAAAGAGAAATTGTACATAATAATGCGGCTCATATTGTAATTCCCGAAAAAATGATACTGCCGATTATTGAAGACGGAAACTTGGGTGAATTTACCACCTCTTTAGCTCTTTATGTTTATGATTTTCTGGCAGGTGTTAAAAAATCTGAGCAAAAAAAGATGTTGACAAAAGAAGAAACAGTTAAGATTATTCCTTTGATTGACAGTCCGATACTAAAAGCCGGTGCTTTGTATTATGAATATAAAACAGATGATTCCAGGTTAACGATTGAGGTGCTGAAAAAGGCTGTTGAGCACGGAGCAGAATGTATTAATTATGTTAAAGCTGAATCATTTATTTATAATAAAAAAGATAAAATAAAGGGTGTAAATGTAAAAGCTGTTTTAAACGGAGCAGAATTTGAAATTTATGCAAAAAATATCGTTAATGCTACAGGTCCGTGGGTTGACGGATTACGAAAAAAAGATAATTCTTTAAAAGGAAAAAGAATTCATCACACAAAAGGAATTCATATTGTATTTGATAAAAAACGGTTACCGATAAATCATGCAATTTATTTTGATACAGGAGATAAGCGAATGGTTTTTGCAATTCCCAGGCAGGATATTATTTATGTCGGTACTACGGATACTGACTATTACGATAATCTTGAAAATCCGACAATAACAAAAGCGGATGTTCAGTATTTAATTGATGCGGTTAATAAAATAGCTCCTACAGTTAATTTGGAATTAAAAGACGTAAAATCGGCCTGGTCAGGATTAAGACCGTTAATTCATGAAGAAGGAAAAGATCCCTCGGAACTGTCGAGAAAAGATGAAATTTTTCACTCAAAGACAGGGTTAATCTCAATTGCCGGCGGAAAGTTAACCGGATACAGAATAATGGCAAAAGATGTCGTAAAAATTGTTGCAAAAAGACTATTCGAAAAAGAAAATCGAGAATTTTTAAAATGTCAAACAAAAAATATGAGACTTTCCGGCGGAGAATTTCCGTTCTATCCGGATATGCCTAATCTTATTAATTCTGCCGACCAAAAATATGATGAAGTAAAACAAACAGGAATTACCGTAAATGATTTTAAGCGACTTTTCTACAGATACGGAACTAATATTGACAAAGTTTCGGAAAAAGCGTTTGACTATTATTCCGAAATACGAGATACAAAATTGTCTTGGCTGAAAGCAGAACTGTATTACTGTGTTAATTTTGAATCTGTTGCAACTTTGTCTGACTTTTTTATTCGGCGAACCGGAATGATTTTCTTTTATATTGATGAAATCTCTGAAATATTAAAACCTGCAGCAGATATTTTAGCCGAATTTTTAAATTGGGATGAAAAAACTAAGCAAAAAAACATTAAAGAATTGAATATTGAGCTAAAAAGATCCGTAGTATTTGATTAATTCAGAAATATTTCATGTTAATGTAATTTATATCTTGCTGATTACGTTTAGTTTGTAATATGATTATTAAATTCCTTAAAATAATTGTAACAAATTTGCACATTATTCGTCTTACCTGTGAACGCAAGACTTAATGACAATAAAAGAATACAATAAAAGTGTAGAAATGTATTCCGATCATATCTACCGTTTCATTTTAAAAAATATAAAAAATGAAAATACGGCGCAGGATATTGTTCAGGACAGTTATGAAAAATTGTGGATTAATCGAAAACCGGTTTATTTCACAAAGGTTAAATCGTATTTGTTTACAACGGCATACAGAACAATGATTGATATTATCAGAAAACAAAAAAGAGTCAGCTTAACCGATGATTATTCGGTTTTTGAAACTCACGAAGAAAACGATTATAGTGATATGAATGAAGTGTTGCACGAAGCAATTGAAAAATTACCCGAAATTCAGCGATCGGTTATTTTGCTGAGAGATTATGAAGGATATTCATATAAAGAAATAGCGGAAATTACAAAGTTAAACGAATCGCAAGTAAAAGTATATATATACAGGGCGAGAGTTTATTTGAAAAATTATATCGGAAAAATTGAAAATCTTGTTTAAAAAATTAAAAACTTGGAAACTATAAACAGACATAATTACGGAGCATATTTTCTTGACTATTCGGAAGGTAATTTATCCGAAAGCAATAAGCAGGAATTGATTCGTTTTTTAGCAAAAAACCCGAGTTTAAAAGAGGAGTTGAACAATTTTGAAGAATTAAAGTTAACCCCTTCCCATATTAAATTTACTAAAAAAGAAGAATTAATAAAAAAGACCCGGGCACAACATTTTGAAATTACCGAATTTGAATACTTATGCGTTGCTTCAATTGAAAATGATATCAACGAATCAGAAAAAAAACAGTTAAAAAAGGAACTGAAAAATATAAAGAAACAAAAAGCATTTGAAATATTTTCCGAAATAAAATTACAGGCAAATTCAGATATTCAATATTTATCGAAAGATGTTTTACGTAAAAAATATTTCGCTTTAAAATACAGTACGATTATTTCAATTGCTTCTGCAGCCGCAGTTTTGTTATTTCTGATTTTTAGTCGAAATTTCTTTTTAAACAATAATTTTGAAAATAGAACAGTGCCGATTGCCTATGACTTAAGTAATAAAAACCGGGTAAATACTTTTTTAAACAACAATAAAACAAATTTATATGATAAAAACCATACTCAACAAGAACAAGCATCAGTTATTCATAATCAAACAATTAAAAATTCAGCAAACAATGTTCTTGCGTTTGAAGATAGTGAGCCCCGAAGCAATACAGATTTGTACAAGGAACTGACTGTATCGATACCTGAAATAAAAAGCGGGGCTCTTATCTCAAACATTAATAACAATATATCAATAAATTACATTCCTGCTACTATTGCCGTAAATTATGACGGACTTCAAAGAAATAAAAACGATCAGTTGTGGAAGTATGCCGAAAAAGGCGTACATATATGGAAGAAACTTACAAACGATGACATTGAATTAAAAAATGAGTATGCCGAAAACGGAAGTATTAATGAAGTTAATTTTATCGCTTCAAATTTTCAGTTCAGAAAAACATTTAACCGAAAATAAAACCGAACTTATTAATGTAACAGATTTTTAAAAAATGAAAACTTTATACAAAATAATTATAACAACTCTTTTAAGTGTTTTCTTTTTACCGTTTATACTCAATGCTCAAAAAGATACGACCGAACTGAAAGTCGGAAATAAAAAGCTTATTATTACCGATAAAAAGACACAAAAAGAAAATGCAATTTATAATTTGGAAAAAGGGAAAGAATCTTTTGAAAAAGAAATAGCCGATATTGAAGAATCCAATATACAACATCGGGAACTAATTCAAAAACTTGAAAAAAGACTTGACTCTTTATATGAAATAAAAAATTTATCCGAGAAAACTTTAAAATTTTCCGATTCTGAAATAAATATACAAAAAGAATTTTCCGACAGTGTAAAAAATGAAATTCTTAAAGAAATAAATGATGAGACAAACAATGAAGATGTAAAAATCGTTGTAATCGGGAAAGACAATAAATCTTTAGACAAGCTGATAAATGAAAAACTAAATGCAATTTTATATGAAAAAGAATTAAAAAAATTAAAAGCTGATATAAATAAAGAAAAATTATTAATCGGATTAAACCAAAAAAAAGAACAGGCATTTAAAAAAGGTATTGCAGACATTGAAAGCGGAATAGCCGATATTAAAAACAATATGAATGACTATAACAATGATTTAAATTCCGAAAACGGAAAACATTTTAAAAAAGAATTTCATACCGGTAAAATTAATAATTCCGGATTTAATGCACATTGGGCAGGATTTGAATTCGGCTTATTAAATTTTTTAAATGCAAAAATGGCTTTGGCTTCCGATAAACAATTAGATTATATGGTCATTATTCCGGAAAAAACAATGAGTTACGGACTTAATATTTTGGAATTTGATATTCCGTTAAGTAAAAACAACCGATTTGGTGCTGCGACAGGTGCCGGTTTGGAATGGAACAGTCTGGCATTGAAGCAAAATATAAACCTTTATGAGGATGAAAACGGAATTATACGTGCAGAATATATCGACCCCGAAGTGATGAAATTCACAAAAAATAAATTAAATGTTGTCTATGTTACGGTTCCTTTAATATTTGAATTTCAAATACCCGTAAAACATCGGAAAATATATATGGGTGCGGGAATAACCGGAGGAATCAGAGCTTGGTCAAAACAAAAACAAAAATATAAAGTAAACGGAGAAACCTACAAAAATAAAAAAACAGATGATTTTCAATTAGCCTTATTTCGATACGGTACTACCGCAAGAATAGGATACGGAAATATTGGGTTATTTATAAATTATAGTTTTGTCCCCTTATTTAAAGAAGGAGACGGACCCGAAATCTTTCCTATATCTGCGGGAATAAAAATTGTAGATTTTTAGATAATATATATTTTATTTCAAAAAAACTTTGCATAAATTTTAATTATATGCAAAGTTTTTTTATTTTTATACCAATAATTGAATAATTTCTGTCAAAAAAATACCGGAATTTGTCAAATTAATTAACATATACAGCAAAAAATATCTGAACTTTATATTTTTTTACTATTAAAATATACAAAGTTGTCGTATTATTTAAAAGATTAAATTTTCTGAACAAATTATAATTGAAATATATTATGAAAAAATTATCACTATCTCTGTTTCTCCTTTTTTTTATTCTGACTAATATCTTTTCTCAGATAAATAAAGACGGCTTACCCTTTATTACTCATTATACCGATAAAGATTACGGTGATGTCGGACAAGTATGGGCTATAACTCAAGACAATCGAGGAGTTATGTATTTTGGTTGTAATTACGGATTAAAAACCTATAACGGAAAAATTTGGAACAGTTATATCAGCCCGTATAGTACAAGTGTTCGATCGCTGACTACTGACGATAACGGAAATGTATATTACGGTGCTGAAGGCGATTTTGGTATTATGTTACCCGATGTTAAAGGAAAATTAAATTTCCACTCTTTGTACCTTGATAAATTCAGGGGAGATTCTATTGATTTCGGACCGGTTTGGAAAACACTGATTGCAAATAATAAAATATTTTTTCAATCTTTTAACAAATTGTTTTATTGTAATTTACCTTTAAAATTTGAAGACGACAGTTTAGTAAATAAAATAACGGAAATTACTCCCGAAATTCAGTTTCACTTATCCTTTTCCGTTGATAATGAATATTATATCAGAGAATGGGAAAAAGGCTTGTATAAATTTTCAAATAATAAATTAGAACTAATTCCCGGCGGAGAAAAATTTGCTCTTTTAAGAATATATGTAATGCTGCCTTATGACAAAAATCGTATTTTAATCGGAACAAGAAGCAAAGGGTTTTTTTTGTACGATAAAACAAAGAATAAAGACGCAATCAAACCGTTTTATATTGACAAAAATGAAGAAATACTGGGGGCAGCACTATATAACGGAGAACAATTATTAAACGGCAACTATGTAATCGGTACTTTAGGTAACGGTATTTATATTTTTAATAAGAATGGAAAAATTCTTAATCATTATAATGAAAAAACAGGACTTCCTTCTCAATATGTTGTAGCTTTATTTTACAATAAAAAGAGTTTAAATCCGAAACTATGGTTTTTTTATCAGGATTACGGAATTTATAATGCCGATATATCCGGAAATTTTACAAAATGGGATAAAACTTTTGGCTTTGACGGGATTGTTAATGACATTATACGATATAACTCGAAGTTGTATTTTGCTGTCAATAATAATTTATATTATTTAAGTTATAAATCCGGCTTACCGAAATTTATTAATATTTATTCGGAGAATCAAAATATTTGGAAATTTTATAAATATAAAAAACCGAATTCAAATGAAACTAAACTTTTAATGGCTTCAGTATCCGGTGTATATGAAATAAAAGATACAATTGTTTCAAAAATAGCAGATGCAAATAAAGCAAATGTATTATACCAATCAATAACAAATCCTCAAAGATTATTTATCGGAAGTGATGACGGTCTTTCTTTTATTTCTTTTAAAAATAATACTTGGACAAAATCTGTTAAAATAAATGCAGTAACAGATCCGGTTCAAAGTCTTCTGGAAACAAAAAAATATTTAGTATTAGGTTTGACAACAAAAGGTGTGGGAATACTAAAAAATATTGAAGATAAAAATATTACCCTGTTAGATTCATCCAAAGGATTACCGCTTCTCGGAAAGGATTATTTAGTTCATAATATCAAAGGAAAAGTTGTTATCGCCTCCGGTTCCGGACTCCACTTTATAGATGATAATGAGAAGGTTGAACCGTTTTCTTATTTCGGAAAACAATATTGTGACACATTTATAGGTGTTTATCAGTTTGTTCAGGATAATAACGACTATTGGATGTCTGTTTTCAATAACGCACAAAATCCTAATCATCGATTAATAAAATTTACTGATAAAGATAAATTAACGGAAGATTCTGTTTTTGCTAACATCTTACCTCCTAAATCTACTCTGTGTATTTATCCTGACGGAAATTATGTTTGGATCGGAAATGAAAGCGGCTTATTCAAATTTAATAAAAACAAGACTAAAAATTACAAACAACCTTTTAATGTTTTAATAACAAAAGTTACGACGTCAAACGATTCGCTGCTTTTTGCCGGAAATTACAGTCAAAAAGAAAACGGAGCTTATTCTTCAACCCTTAGACAACCGGAATCAAAAATACCGGTTTTAAAATTCAAAAATAATTTACTTATTTTTGAATGGGCTTCACCCTTTTTTGAGAAAGAAAAAGAAACAGTATATAGTTTCCGATTAGTCGGAAGTTTAGATGACTGGTCAAAATGGTCAAAAAAAACAGATACGCGATATACCAACTTGTATGAAGGAGATTATACGTTTGAAGTAAAAGCAAAAAATATTTATGATACGGAAAGTGCTGTTACCCAATACGTTTTTACAATATTGCCGCCTTGGTACAGAACTTTATGGGCATACTTTATTTTCTTGGTTGCCGGTGTTCTTTTTATTCTTTTAATTATTAAACTTTACACCAAAAAATTAAAAAGAGAGAATGAAAAACTGGAGCAAATCGTAAAAGAACGAACTGCTGAAATCAGAATGCAAAATGAAGAAATAACAGCACAAAGAGATGAAATTCAAGAACAAAAAAACCAAGTTGAAAAAGCAAAAGATAAAATTGAAAAACAACAAAAAAATATAATGGACAGTATTCATTATGCCGGCAGAATTCAAGAAGCAGTTTTGCCGCCTGATGAATTTTTAAACAGAATTTTAGGAGAACATTTTGTATTATTCCGTCCGAGAGATATCGTAAGCGGTGATTTTTATTGGGCAACTCAAAGAGGGGATAAAACGGTAATTGTTGCGGCTGACTGTACGGGGCACGGTGTTCCGGGAGCATTTATGAGTATGTTGGGTATTTCTTTCTTAAATGAAATTGTAAATAAAGAAGAAATTTTGCAGGCAAATATTATTCTTAACAGACTCAGAGAAAATGTAAAAAAATCTTTACGACAAACAGGTAAAGAAAATGAAGCAAAGGACGGAATGGATATTGCACTTTGTATTATTGATAAAAAAGAAATGAAAATACAATATGCCGGAGCGTATAATCCGCTGTTAATTATAAGAAATGAAGAAATTTCAAGAATTAAAGCCGACAGAATGCCAATCGGTATTTACTTAAGAGAAAAAGAATCTTTTACAAATAATATCATCGATATTCACAAAGGAGATTTGTTATATATCTTTTCTGACGGTTATGTCGATCAATTCGGAGGAGAAACAGACTCTAAAATCCGTTCTGCAAAATTCAAAGAAATTTTACTTGCTAACCATAAGAAGCCGTTAGATGAGCAAAAAGCCGCATTAGTGAAGTTTTTAGAAGAATGGATGGCACATACGGATGAAACAGGCAAAAAATATAAACAAGTTGATGATATTTTAGTAATAGGTATAGAAATTTAACAGTTTAACTGAATCATTTTCCTCGCTTTGGCGAGGATTTTTTTTATTTCAAAAAAAATAATACATTCGACTGATATTGTCAGAATATATGAACTTAACTCAAAAAAGAAAAGAAGAACGGAATCGAATTATTGAAACATCTCGAAAAGTTTTTAAAAAATACGGTTATCGAAAAGCTACAATGAACGATATTGCAAAAGCTTCGGGAAAAGCAAAAAGTTCTGTTTATTATTATTTTAAATCAAAAGATGAGGTTTATAATTCGGTAATTTTTTTCGAAGCGGAAAAATACAGAAATAAAGTTTTAGATGCAGTAGGCAAAATTAATAAGCCTGAAAAGCAATTAAAAGCATATATTTTAATTCGTTTGCAAACAGATAAAATATATTCTAATTTTTATAATTCAATGAACCATTTTTCAGAAAACAGCAAATTTGTTAGGCGATTGAAAAGAATATATGACAATGAAGAATTCAGAATTTTCAGTAATATTTTAAAAAACGGTGTTGAAGCAGGTTATTTCGAAATTTATGATATAAAATATGCCGCTGTAGGAATAGTAACAGCAATGCGTGGGTTAGAAACTGTTTTATTGCATCAATTTGAAAATCCGGAAATCGAAAATAAAATTGATAACATATTGAAAATCATATTGTACGGCATTGTAAAAAGATAAAAAAGAATAACCTTCGGCGATTACTCTTAAAAAAATATTTTATAAAAAATTTAAGGTCTTAACCTTCCGTAATAGCGAGGAAAAGGAATTGTTTCTCTGATATGCTGTGTTCCGCAAATCCAAGCAACGGTACGTTCTAATCCTAAACCGAAACCTGCATGAGGAACGGAACCGTATTTTCTTAAATCCAAATACCATTCAAATTCTTTCATCGGCAATTTGTGTTCTTCGATTTTTCCTGATAATAAATTTAAATCGGTTTCACGTTCTCCGCCGCCGACAATTTCACCGTAACCTTCGGGAGCAAGTACGTCAACACCTTTCGCAAGTTCCGGGCTTGCGGCATCGCGTTTCATATAAAATGCTTTTATTTGATGAGGCCAATTATAAACCATTACAGGAACATCAAACATACGCGTGATGACGGTTTCGTCCGAGCCGCCGAAATCGTTTCCGTACTCAAAATTTGCTGCCGATTCAATCCATTTGGGAATATTTCCTGCTTTTATTTCAAGTTTATGAATGTCGTTTTTTAAAGTGTCAATTCTGTTTTGCAGAAAATTGCGTTTGCCTTTTTTGACACCGGCTGCAATTATTTTTTCTTTTTCTGCAATTTCTTCTTTACAGTCATCAATTTGATTTTTAATGTCAGCTAAATCTGCTTCTAAAACTTCAATACTCGTATTCCCGTTAATCTTCTTCTTTCCTTTGATAATATCAACGGCTTCATCATAAGTTAAGCGCGGAAATGCTTCGGATGTAATATTTTTAAAAACGGTAGTATCTCTTTCAAGCATTTCTAATTCTGTTTTGCAATTATTCATAACATCACTGACAATGTATTTAATGAAACTTTCAATTAAATCCATATTCATTTCATTGTCATAAAAAGCCATTTCGGGTTCAATCATCCAAAATTCTGATAAATGTCTTCGCGTTTTTGACTTTTCGGCCCTGAAAGTAGGACCGAAGGTGTATATTTTTCCCATCGCCATTGCCATTGCTTCACCGTAGAGCTGTCCTGTTTGTGCCAAATATGCATCATCATCATAATATTTTGAAGCAAACAATGTCGTAGAACCCTCTGCGGCATTCGGCGTAAAAATCGGAGAATCGGTTTGAACAAAACCTTCTTTTTGAAAAAAGTTATGAACGGCAAAAATCAGGCGATTTCTGATTTTAAGGATTGCCCACTGGCGGCGCGAACGCAACCATAAATGTCTGTGATCCATCAAAAATTCAATTCCGTGTTCTTTGTTGGAAATAGGGTAGTCAACAGAAGTGCCGATGAGTTCAAGTTCAGTAACATGCAATTCGTAACCGCCTGTTTGTTTTTCGTCTTTTACAACATTTCCTTTTATTTTTACCGAACTTTCTTGTGTTAGTTTACTTGCCGTATTAAAAATATCTTCGCTTACATCATCTTTGTTTACAATACATTGAGCAAAGCCGCTTCCGTCTCTCAAAATTAAAAATTCCAAACCTTTGCTGCTGCGTCGGTTTGTTACCCAACCTTGTGTTTCAACCGTTTTACCGTCAAAATCTTTGAAGTCTTTTATTTGTATCATCTTGTTTTTTGAATTTTTCAAATTTGAAAACGCAAAAGTAATTATTATTATTAATTTTTTATAATTTCATCAAAGAACCTAATTATTCGCAGATTCAATCGATAAATGCAATTTCTTCTGTATAAATATAAAGTAATGATTATTTTGCAAACGCAACAAGTAATCCTCCTGTAATATAGGCTGTTATCCACCATAAATAGGCTGCTGCCGAATATTTGTGAATTGCTTTTTTAATAATTTGTCCGTATTTAAGATAATTTCTCCAAATCAGAAATGTATCAATCAGCATTACCAATAATGCCGAATAACCAATAAAACCATGTAATGTAAATGCCGAATTAGACGAACCGTATATCATAAACGATGTTGCTGTGATATCAAGAATAATTCCGATTGTCAGAAATATCAAGACAACGTTATTGATTTTTTTCTTTATTTGTTCTGTAATAACAGCTGTTGAGTATGATAATAATGCTGCAGTAACAGTAGTTGATCCTATTAAAATGTATATGTTCATCTGATTTTTATCTTAATTAATATAAAAAATGTATTGACGCATGTTTTATCTTTTTGAGCTTATTTTGATAACAGTAAATAATTTAATAAAGTTAATCCAATTTCAAAACTGCCATAAAAGCATTTTGCGGGATTTCAACATTTCCTATTTGTTTCATTTTTTTCTTACCTTTTTTTTGTTTTTCCAGTAACTTTCGTTTTCGTGTAATATCACCGCCGTAGCATTTTGCCGTAACATCTTTTCGTACGGCTTTAATTGTAGAGCGAGCAATAATTTTTGAGCCTATTGCTGCTTGTATCGGCACGGCAAATTGATGTCTCGGTATCAGTTCGCTTAATTTATCGGTCATTTTTCTGCCGAGTTTATAGGCATTATCTTCATGAATTAAGGATGAAAGTGCATCAACACGTTCGCCGTTTACCAAAATATCTAATTTAACCAGTTTTGCCGGGCGAAAATCAATCATTTGGTAATCGAATGATGCATAACCTTTTGAAATGCTTTTGAGTTTATCATAAAAATCAAAAACAATTTCGGCAAGCGGTATTTCAAATGTTAATTCGGCACGGTCGGCAGATAAATAATGTTCTTTTTTTAATTCGCCGCGTTTATCCAAACATAAACGCATAACCTGTCCGTAAAAATCAGTTTTTGTAATTATTTGGGCTTCAATAAACGGTTCCATAATGGTATCTATAATACCTGCATCGGGCAAACCGGAAGGATTATGAACTTCAACAGTTTTCCCTTTTCTTGTTTTTACAATGTAAGAAACATTGGGAACGGTTGTAATAACATTCATATTAAATTCACGATCCAATCGTTCCTGCATAATTTCCATATGCAGCAAACCCAAAAAACCGCAACGAAAGCCAAAGCCGAGAGCTAAAGAAGATTCCGGTTCAAATGTTAAAGAAGCATCATTCAGTTGTAATTTTTCTATTGAATAACGTAAATCTTCGTAATCTTCGGTATCAATAGGATATATTCCGGCAAAAAGCATGGGTTTTACTTCTTCAAAACCTTCAATTGCAGCGTCGCAAGGCTTATCAAATTGTGTTAAAGTATCTCCTACTTTTACTTCTTTAGAAACTTTAATTCCGGAAATAATATAACCGACATCACCGGCTTCAAGTTCTTGTTTTGGCTCTTGTTTTAATTTCAGAATACCAATTTCATCAGCAAAATAATCTTTTTCAGTATTAAAAAACTTAACGTGATCTCCTTTTTTAATGGTTCCGTTAAAGATTTTAAAATAGGCAATAATGCCTCGGTATGAATTATATACCGAATCAAAAATCATTGCTTGCAGGGGAAGTTCGGGGTCTCCTTTCGGAGCCGGAACATTATTTATAATTCGATTTAGAATTTCTTCAATTCCCATTCCTGTTTTTCCGCTGGCTTCAATAATGTCCTCACGTTTGCCTCCGAGAAGTTCAACGATTTGGTCTTTAACTTCTTCGGGCATGGCTGTGTCCATATCCATTTTATTCAGAACCGGAATAATTTCCAAATCATTTTCAATTGCCATATACAGGTTCGAAATTGTTTGTGCCTGAATACCTTGTGTCGCATCTACAACAAGTAAAGCACCTTCGCAGGCTGCAATAGAACGTGAAACCTCGTAGGAAAAATCAACATGTCCGGGAGTGTCGATGAGGTTGAGTTTATATAGGTCAGTGTCAAATTTATAATCCATTTGAATGGCATGACTTTTTATGGTAATACCTCTTTCTCTTTCTAATTCCATATCATCTAAAACCTGCTCTTGTAAATCTTTGTCCGTAACGGTTCCGGTATATTCCAAAAGGCGATCGGCTAAAGTGCTTTTACCGTGGTCGATATGAGCAATAATACAGAAATTTCTTATGTTTTTCACTTAAAATAATTAATTCGTAAATATTTAACTCGCAAAAGTACGCTTTTTTAGTGAAAAAAAAATTTTGCTTTCTTTGGGTATGAATAATAAATTTTGCTATACAGTCTTCATTTTTTTAGGTTCGTGAAACAAGTCTATTGCAACAATTATTGCCGTAAAGCCCCAAAACGGAACGGATGCTTTGTCGGTGTTAAGAAAATCATTTAAAAATCCGTGAATGTAGTAGGTTGTAAGACCTAATAATAAACTTATAACAAGAATTTTTAAATTTTTATCTTTTGCTCTGTAATAAACTTTGATTCCTGTAATAAGAGTTGTGATAACAATTGCAAGAAAAGTCAGAAGTCCGAGAATTCCGGATTCAGCCAGCGGACCAATGTATTCGCTGTGTGCATTTCCGACATCTCCGAAATCGGTGCTGATAATTGTTCTGTCGTAAGACATTTGATATGGTGCGTATTGAAACATATATGTTCCCGGACCGAAACCGAAAACGGGTCTTTCTTCAAACATTTTAAAAGCTGAATTCCATCGATTTATACGTTCTAAGTTGGAAGCATCGGTTGCAATATTTGTTACGGAGCTTACATTTTTTTCTAAATCTGCAGATGAATCTTGTCTGTTTTTTTTCAAATTATCAATAATTTGAAACTGAAACATAAAAAACAAAGCAATAAATGTAAGGCTGCTGAAAATTAAAATATAGCGATTAATTTTTAATTTAATAATAATAAAAATTATTAAAACAGCAGAAATACTAATCCATGCAGCTCTGGAATATGAAAATGTAACAGCAAAAAGAAATAATATCAGAAGGAAAAAATTGATAATTTCAAAGCTTTTATTTTGCTTTTTAATGAAGAGCCAACCGGTTATTACCGGAATAAACATTGCTAAAATTGCTCCGTATGATGTGTGATCATTAAAAAACGGTTTCATAACGCCTTGTGCAATCTTTTTTGAGAACAGTCCTACACTGATTTGATTATACAAAGAGTAAAAAATAATAATTATGAAAGCCGTAATATATGCCCAAATATATTTTTTTATAAAATCTTTATCTTTAAAAAAATATACAGCCATAAAATACAAAGGAACAACAAACCAAAGTCGAGACAGAAAAAATTTAAAAGATATTACAGGCATTGTGCCGGTAATACTCGTAAGAAAAATCCAAAAAAGGTTTATTGAAATTGCTATTGAAACAGGATGTCTGAAAATTCTTTTATCAATATTTTTTCCTGTTAAAAGTTTTAACAAGAAAATCAGTAAGAGTCCGGCAAATATCGGTTCTGTGGGTATTGATAAGTCAACAGGAGCATTCGGAACAAATTCCGTAAGCAGCAGAGAAAACGGCGTAAAAAAAACCGAGACTAAAAAAACGAGTTTTAAATCTGTAAAGGCATACCATAAAATCAGAAAAATAAACGGAAGTAAAATACCGTACCAGATATCAAAATAAATGAGAGTTACATTAATAATGATATAAATTACGGATACGGGGAAAAGTAATTTATTATTTTTCAGAATATCCAAAATACAGAATTAGTTGTTTTTAACTTTTTCTTTAAAACTTTTGAAAAAATCAGCAAATGCAACAAAAAGAACTGCAAAAATAAAACTTGAAAGTGTTGATAAACTGACAATTAACCAACGAACCGGTTTCGCTTTTTTTTCTGACGGTTCGGCTTTTTCTACAATGTAAATATTTGATAAATTTTGTCCGTATTCAACTCCGGCTTCCACCCATTTTCCTTTCAGATAACTTAATCGCTTTTGTTCAAATTCTATAAATTTTGAAAGCTCTAAAGAAACATGTCCGTATTTTTCTAAATTTTTGAGTTTGTTTTCAAGATATTTTATTCCTGTTTCAGATATTTTTCCGGTGGCAATACCTTCGGCAAGTCCTGATGTATATGCCGTTGTTTGTTGTGTATAATCTAAAATGCCCATCTTATTAATGACAGAAAGAGAATCGGACATTTTTTGAATTTGGCGATTTAATTTTTTGTATTCATATTTTACAATTAACAGGGCATTCCAAGCTCTTTCTTTGTGTAAATTATTTAAAACGGTATCACCGTATAAAGAAATTTCATTGGCAATTTCGGCAGCATATTTCGGGTCTTTGTCAAAAACAGTAATCTGAACCGATTGAAACTTTGTTTTTTTATAAGAAATATTATTGTTATATGTATCATCCAGTTTTGTTTGACTGAATGCAGAAGAAGTATCAATATCGTAATGTTTTTGTAAGTTGAACTTATCAACAATATGATTCATAATTTCATTAGATTGGAATACCTGCAAAAGTTGTTCAGTTTCTTCTTCATTACCGAAAGCCATCATATTTCCTTTTGTGTTTCCCAGCAATGCTTTTGAAACCGAAACTGAAGATGCCGGATATAATATTACAGTTGATTTGTACATCGGGGTTATTATTAATGAAATAATAATTGATGCAACAGCACCTATTGCTGTAATAATAATAATAGGAAGCCTTTTTTTATATAAAAAAACTAACAGGTCAAGAGAATTATTGTTAAAATTTTTTTCTTCTGTCATAATTTCAGTTTATTCGGTTATGATTATTGAATATTTTTTTTTGCCTTGACGAATTACAATATATTTATTGTTTAAACAATATTCGGATGTAATAAGTTCATCGGCATCTTTGAATTTTTCCATATTTATGCTTAATCCGTTATCTTTAATTAATCGTCTGATTTCTCCTTTCGATTTAAAAACGGAGGTTTTTTCGGCTAATAAATCTATGATATTTATACCTTTTTCGAGAATTTGTTTTTTTATTTTATAATGCGGAACTCCGGAAAAAATATCATTAAAAGTTTTTTCATCTAATGCCTGAAGACTTTCTTTGCTTCCTTTTCCGAAAAGAATTTGCGATGCCGCAACTGCTGTGTCATAAGCCGATTTACTGTGAACCATTATTGTTAGTTCTTCGGCTAATTTTTTCTGCAGGAGTCTGATATGCGGTGCATTGTTATGTTCTTTTACTAATGTTTCTATTTCGGTTTCAGTTAAAACGGTAAAAATTTTCAAATATTTTTCGGCATCTCCGTCACTTGTATTAATCCAAAATTGATAAAATTCGTAGGGAGAAGTTTTTTCGGGGTCGAGCCAAATATTTCCTTTTTCGGTTTTTCCGAATTTGCCGCCGTCGGCTTTTGTGATCAGCGGACTTGTTAAAGCAAATGCTTTGCCTTGCAACATTCTTCTTATGAGTTCCGTTCCGGTTGTAATGTTCCCCCATTGGTCGGATCCGCCCATTTGCAGTTTGCAGTTATATTCTTTGTAAAGATATAAAAAATCATAACCCTGAACAAGTTGATAACTGAATTCCGTAAAAGACAAACCTTCTGCATCTTTATCATCAGCGGCAGTCATTCTTTTTTTAACGGAATCTTTGGCAAACATATAATTTACCGAAATATGTTTTCCTACGTCTCTGATAAAATCCAGAAATGAAAACTTGCTCATCCAGTCGTAATTATTTACCATCAAAGCTTTGTTCTCTTTTTCTTCTGAAAAATCCAGAAATTTAGCAAGTTGGGTTTTAATTTTTTCCTGATTATGTCTGATGGTTTCAATCGTAAGAAGATTACGTTCCGCAGATTTTCCCGAAGGGTCTCCAATCATTCCTGTTGCACCCCCGACCAATGCAATTGGCTGATGCCCTGCACGTTGAAAGTGTCTTAGCAGCATTACTCCTACCAAATGCCCTATATGTAAAGAATCTGCCGTAGGATCAATACCGACATATGCCGCAATGTTTTTTTCTTTAAGAATTTCTTCTGTTCCGGGCATAATCTGGTGCAACATGCCTCTCCATTTTACTTCTTCAATAAAATTCATAGATAAATTTTTTGCAAAGATAATTATTCTTGTTTATCGGTAAATATTTGAATGGTTTTTATAATTTAAAATATAATTATTTAAGGAAAGCTACGGTTTTAATTGTTGACGGAGCCGTTAATTTAACGGTTTTATAAAAGCGGCTTTTTCGTTCTTGTTTTCCGGGCAAAATGCCGGATTGTGAAACAAAAAGCAGAATAATACTGACAATGTACAGATACTTGATGCAGTTTGTAATGATTCCGAGAATAATATTAATCGGTTTTTTAAGGTTTACGGAACTTGCTTTTTCAGTTTTATCGGCAACAAGATTTGAAAGCCATAATGTTGCTGAAAAAAGAATTGCAAAAATATATATTTCAAGATTTGAGAGAGAGATTGTTGACCGTTGACGAATAAAATCAGAAATTTCCGTTGAAAGTGATCCGGAAACAGCAATTCCGGCAATTACTGTTAATAATGATAAAGCCTGTACAATCGGTCCGCGTTGATATCCTTTGAAAATTGCCCATATTAAAATTAATATCAATATAATATCAATAATACTTATCCCGGATATGTTAATTTGTGAATCCATTTCAAAAAAAATAATTTTCCCGAAACAAAGTTAAATAATTTTCCTGAAATAACAGTTTGAATTATACGTTTAATAAATAATCAATATTTTTGTAATGACTCAAGATTACCGGAAACTCGCATATTTTTCTGTGATAATCTGCGGTATTTATGTGAAAATTAATACTCGCCGGAAACACCTGTATTGCTTAGATTACTGTTCAATTTTCAGGTATCTTTTAGTTTGAATTATTAATCGGTTCCGATTCTGCCTGTAATATCTCATTTGTTGAATGTTTACTGATAAAAGCAACTAATTCGCAGTGTGCGATGTTCCATCCCGGATCGGCAGCAAACGTAAAGGTTTTTTCGAAAACTTCATTTTTTTCGGCAGAGTTTAAAATTTTTTCACCGAAAGGTCCGTTAATTCCTCTTCGAAGCATATGCTTGTGAAGATATTTCTTGACATATTCAGAACCGTCTTGCTGCGGTGCAATAATGCTGTCTTCCGTAAGATACAAACCTAAATTGAGACTTTCTGTAACGGCATTTAAAAACTCGGCTCTTATATTTGCCGTAATACTCTTTGCATCAGCATTATAAGTTGATTCAATAATGATATTAACATCAGGAGTAATATTGTATATTGCATCAACTGCAGATCGCCAATTATCTTTTCCCAATACTAAATTCCCGTTAAATTCTTTTCTGTTTATCAGACCTCCGGGTAACCCTTGATTTGAAACTCCGTAAAAATCATTAAGTTCGTTGCCTGTTTTTGTTCTGAAATCTTCCGGAAAATCAGGATCGTGAGGTTCCGCAAAAAAACTTACATGAACAGCTATCGGAATAATGTGGTCGCAATAGTCGTTATGAATACCGTCAAGAATTCTTGCAGCATCGGGGCAATTCGGGCAACGATGTCCCGTATAATCTTCGACAAGTATTTTTCTTATAGGAACAGGAGAGTTTTTGTCGCCGCAAGTTCCTTCTTGCCAGTCTTTTAAGGGATTGTTTATTTCGTTGCAGGCAAAAGAAAATATAATGAAACTGATAAATATACTTAGTTTAAAGAATTTCATTTTAGTAATTTTTTAGACAATTAAAAAGTTGAACTGACTGATAATGTAAAACCGTCAGCGGCAGGAACGTTTCTGCAAACACCGCCTACACAGGTTACGCCTTCTCTTTGTTTTCCGTAATTTATTTGAATTCTGTTTGCTCCTTTTGTATAGCCGCCGGAAATTACGTAATAATGAGCTCTTCGGTTGATTTCCGGATTTCCGTAATTATATTGGTCGGAAAGTGCAAAAAACCAGTGCGGTGAAGATGTGTATTCAAGAGTAAGCATATACCAATCGCCGTGGTCTTGTTTTCTGCCCGAAGATTCTTTCCCGCTTACAAGTATTTCATTTTCAACCCTTAAAGCATTTTTTGAATTAAATTTATAAGTAAAATCCAAAATTCCTATATCGGCATGTAATATTCCGTATTTTCCTTGAATTACGAGTTTGTTGTAATCTTCATACATATAAATTACGGCAAATTTTAATTTTTTACTGATTTTTTTATTAAGTTCAATATTAAAATCCCTGAAATACAATTCTTTTCCGACAGCAAAAAAATCGGAAGTGTAGCTGTTGAGATTCGGGATTTCGTCATTCGGATTAACAATAATTTCCGTTTTTTGAATTGAATTTACTTGTGAAAAATTAACATTTAAATTCATTCCGTATTTTCCTCCGAGGGTGCTTTTTCTTTTAAAAGTGTAGAAAAACTCAAAATTTGCACCTGCTTGTCCGTTCGGTTGGGTGGCAAAAGGATACATTGCAGCATAGGCGTAAGTATGAGTTTTGACAACAGCCGGCAAATAGTTAATGTTCAGGTCGTTAATTTTTGCCGAACGGTCGGATCGAAAACTCATATTATCCAGTCTTAAAATATTTGCTAAAAACCCTATGCCTCTTTTTGACCACGAAGCATTGATTAAAAGTGCGTTTCCGTCTTTAAAAATATTTCCGTTGTCGGAAGAGGGATCGTTTATTTTGTAGGCATATTCGGAAGATAAAATCAGAGATTTTCTTGAAAGTGAAAGTCTTCCTGAGAAGGCTCCGACATTTTCGGGGAAATTATAAACAGGGTCAAGATTTTTTTGATATTTACTGACAAAACTTCCGCCGAGAATAATTTTTGTTTGTTTTTCAGCTAATTTTTTGAATGTTTCGTTTACGGATATTTCTCCGTCGAAACCCCGTACTATTCCGGGACCGTATTCCCAGTATAATTTTTGTTCTCCGATTAAACCGGTTAAACGTATTCCTTTTATCGGAGCGTATCTTAATCTTATTCCGTCAAGGGAATTATCAATTCCGAGAGTTTTGTCTTCATAAGTTCTGAGAATCAAACCGTTTCCGAATTGCTCATAAAAATTACCGACTGTTATTTCTAAATTTTCGGAAGTATATGAAGCATAGCGGTTTGCAACTCCCTGTCCGTTATACCTTTGGTCAAAGCCGAGCATCGTATTCAAATACGCTTCATAACGAACTCCGGCAGAGAATTTTCCTTTTGTATAGGTAAAATTTGCGTAAGTATTTGCTCGCATAATGTCGTCAACGGTTTCGGCTCCTATCAGGGAGTCGGCGGTGTAAGTTTGTGCGTTTAGTTCGAAATTTCCGTGAAATTCGCCGAAATCTGTTTTTTCTTCTTGTGAAAAAAGTATAAAAGATGAAAAGATAAAAAATATAATAAATGAAAATTTATTCATTTTACGGAAATTAAAAAGCCTGTTAATGCAGACTGATTGTTAACTTATTGAGTGTCAGAATTGTTTTTTGCAGCAGCTTTTTTTATCACTTTATAAATTTCATCTTCGTCTCCGGGAGAATAGGAGTTGTGTTGCCAAATAATTTTTCCGTTTTTATCAAGAATAAAAGAGTGGGGGACATTAATTACGTTCATAGCTCTTTTAAAATCGCTGTTCGGGTCGAGCAAAATTTCAAATTCCCAGGCTCTTCCGTTTACAAAAGGGGCAACGCGACTCATACTTTTTGCATCGTCAATTGAAACAGCATATACTTTTAATCCTGTTTCTTCCTGCCAGTCTGCATAGTTTTCGTCAACTGCAATAAGTTCTTTTATACACGGTTTACACCAAGTTGCCCAAAAACTCAGAAATATGGGTCCGTCAGGGTTTTTTATGTCGGAAGTATTGAAAGTTTCTCCTGTTAAAGTTTTTATATCAACGGACGGCAATTCGGATTTTGTTTCGTTCTGAGAAAATCCTGCAATAAAAGAAAATAAAGAAATAATTAGAATTGAAACTGATTTCATCTGTTTATTTTTTAATTATTAATTTTTTGGTTTCAATTATGTTGTTTTCTGAAATTATTGAAACAAAATAAATACCCGGTGAATAAGTTTCTGTATTAACAGTTGTTTCGGTATTTTTTAATTGTCTTAGGGCAATTGTTTTACCAAGAATATTTGTAACAATTAATTCCGAGTTTTTTAAGTCTTCCGGAATTTTAACAGTAATGAATTTTGTTGCGGGATTGGGAAATAAAGAAACTGAAGTTTTTTCGGTATTTTTTATTCCGGCAACTTCTGTATCTAAAGTTAACGTTATATAATCTGTGGGATTTTCTTCTTCGTAAATGTGAAACGTAATATTTGCCGGGTTTGTATTTCCGTCGGGAGAATACAAAACATCAAAATCATTTCCGCTGTTTTCACCGGCGGCAATTGTTCTTGTTCCTACGGATTGAGGTGCCGAAGGAGTGAAACATGATTGCCAACAAACAGACATTACCGGTGCTTTATGCGGCACAGAAATTGCCGTTATTTCAACCGTAACATTCATAGAAACTGAACCGTTATTCGTAATCGGCAAATACATTGTTTCGTCACTTTTTAAATTTATTGTTTGGTCTGTAACATCATTTCCGTTATAGTCTGCTGTTAAAGGGACTTGTGCAAAACCTACTGCAGAAACAGTTAATAAAAAACATAGACTTATTGTAAAATTTTTCATAAGAATAAATAATTTTAAGAGAACGGAAATCAACTGAATTATTGATTGCCGTTCTCAATGTTTATTATTTTATTTTTTAATAATTTTTTGAGTTGCAATTTGTCTGTCAGAAATAATTTTAATAATATAAATACCTGAAGGCAAGTTTTGAATGTTTATTTTTTCTTTATCAGATAAAATATTTTGTGACAACACTTGTTTTCCTGAGATATCTGTTATTGTTATTTGTCCGTTATTGATACCCGAAACAGTAATAAAATTATTTACCGGATTAGGGTTTATTGCTACAAATTCAGAAATATCGTTAATTCCTAAACCGCTTCCGACAGTAAAA
>JAJRUH010000125.1 GCA_024277895.1 Bacteroidota bacterium
AAAAAAGTAAAAAAATATGTATATTGCAAACTTGAAAGAAGAAAGCAGAAAAGTTATTCTGAATAATTTTCGGACAATCAAAAGTCCGAGAAAATTAATTCGGAAATAACTTTTCGGTGTTAATCATTAACAAATAAACTTAAAAAAAGAGTCAACCTATTTCAGTATAAGACACTATTATTCTGAACAATATCTTGATACATCAAAACAGCTAATAAGATTACAGTATCAAAAACAAGAAAATGTATGTATAAAAAGAAAAAAGGTTTACATCGAAAATGACACAAACCCTTTGACTTCAAACGTGATCCTTGGCAGATTTGAACTGCCGACCCCTTGCCTGTCAAGCAAGTGCTCTAAACCAACTGAGCTAAAGGATCTAAAAAAGTTTTACAAAATTATAAAACCGCCTGCAAATATACAAGCGGTTTTATAATTTATTTTACTCCTTAGCAACAATTTCTTTTTCAATATTCGGAAGTTCAAGTCCGTAACCTTTTTTCTTATCCTCAATTTTAAGTAAAAATGCAAAAATTAATGACAAAATTGACAAAGTCAAAAATATTAACATATCATAAAAATAATTATAACGGATATTAAGCCTTTCTTTTTTAATAATGTCAAATGTATTTACACTTCCTGCTTTAATAATTTCTTTTAAAACTGTATCTTTATCTCCTGATAAATCAACATTCTTAATGTTTTGCGATACACTTAAATAAATCTTATTCCCGACATTCTTTAAATTAATATTCTCTGCTGAAACCGGCTCATATTCAGCATACTGAACAATTGAATCAACGGCAGTTCCGGTTGCTTTTTCCGTTGCTTTATGAATTTCTTTTGCAGAAAAATTATCAGCCGTCAAAACTTCCGAAAATGCTTTTTCAACCGCATCTTTTATAACAACCTTATTCGGCGAAACACCGGGATTTGTTGAATTTAAAACAACGCCCAAAATTAACGGAACAAACAAAAGACCTATATTTTGTATCCAAAAAATAACGGCATAAGCAGTCCCGAGTTGTTTTTCGGGAATAATTTTAGGAACTGATGGCCACATTGCAGACGGAACAAGAGAAAATGCAATTCCTAAAATAATTACCATTGATGCAGCTATCCACCATAAAGATAAAGCGGGAATTGCCAAAATACCGTGAACAAAAATAAGAATAACAGAACCGATAATCATAATTGTAGCTCCTTTCCCGAATTTATCATAAATACCTCCGAAAATCGGTGTTAAAATAATTGTTCCGAACGGTAATAATGCAGGAATAGTTCCTGCCAAATAAGGACTTACATTATATTTATTAACCATTAAATCCGTTGCATAAAATAAAAACGGGAATACGGCAGAATAAAAAAGAACACACAGAATAGCAATATACCAAAATCCTCTGTTTCCGATAATTAACATAATATCTTTAATCTTAAATTCATCTTCACTTGATTTTTCTTTCGTTACTGTCTCTTCCGATTTATCCAGTTTTATATCCAATATTGAGAAAAGAATAAATGAAACAACGCCGAGAATCATTACAATCATAGCAAATAAAATAGGTGCCGTAACCGTAAAGTTTTTAGCTAAAGGTATTGAAATTACTAATGCCAAAGCCGTTCCTAAACGGGCAATTGACATTTGCATTCCCATTGCAAGTGCCATTTCTTTCCCTTTAAACCATCTTACAACAGCTTTTGAAATTGTAATTCCTATAGCTTCCGTTCCGACTCCGAAAACAGCAAATCCCAAAGACGAAAGAAAAACTTGTGTTTTCATAGCACCGAGAAGAGGAATATGAACTACTGCTCCTTCAGCAAATTGATGTTTAACAGCCCAATAATTTAATGCTGTTCCGAGAAACATAATGATTGTTGCCCCTATACCGGTTTTTCTTATTCCTAATTTATCAAGAATAAATCCGCTTATAATAAGCATAAATAAAAAGACATTAAACCAAGCATATGCAGAAGTATAGGTTCCGAAATCTTCGCTGTTCCACCCCAAAATACTTTCGAGCATCGGTTTAATTGAAGACAATGCATAATTAAAATAATAAGCACCGAAAATTGACAAAGAAGCCAAAATTAATGCAGTCCAACGTGCACCTTTGGACTCTCGCAGAGAATGTTTAATTTTATCAACCATTATTTTATGATTTTAGTAATTATTTAAAAATAAAAAACAAATAACGTAAAATCATGTCGATTTTTAAAATTTATTTTAAAATCAAAATTTCTGAACACAAAAAATAAAAAACATTTTAACTTTGTATCACTTATTTTTATCATATATCTTCAACTTTATAAACTATTAACGAAATTAAGTATGAACATAAAAATCGTTAACAAATCAAAACATCAACTTCCGGCATACGAAACCGAATTATCAGCAGGAATGGATTTACGTGCAAATACAGATAAACCCGTTACGCTCAAACCCTTAGAAAGAACACTGATAAAAACCGGATTATTTATTGAACTCCCGGAAGGATACGAAGCACAAATCCGCCCAAGAAGCGGGCTGGCATATAAACACGGAATTTCCGTTTTGAACACACCCGGAACAATTGATGCCGATTACAGAGGTGAAATAGGTGTTATATTAGTAAACCTTTCTAACGAAGAATTTACTATAAATGACGGTGAACGTATTTGCCAAATGATTATTGCAAAACACGAAAAAGCAGAACTTATCGAAGTTGACATTTTAAATGAAACAAAAAGAGGTGCCGGAGGCTTCGGTCATACCGGAAAATAAACTCATAACTTTTAACTTTCAACTTTCAACTAAAATGAAACTCGTATTCGCAACAAACAATAAACATAAACTTAAAGAAGTCAAAGAAATTCTTGATAATCAATTCGAAATTCTGAGTTTAAAAGACATCAATTGCTTTGAAGAAATTCCTGAAACTCAAAACACAATTACCGGAAATGCTTCACAAAAAGCTCATTATGTTTACGACAAATATAAAATTAATTGTTTTGCCGATGATACAGGATTGGAAATTGAAACCCTTAACGGCGAACCGGGAGTCTATTCCGCACGCTATGCCGGAAAAAACTGTTCTTACGAAGATAATGTCCGAAAGGTTCTGAAAAAACTGCAAGGAAAAACAAACAGAAATGCACTTTTCAGAACAGTAATATCTCTTATAATTGACGGAAAAGAACATAAATTTGAAGGTATAATAAAAGGGGAAATCACAAAAACTAAAAAAGGTTCCGAAGGTTTCGGTTATGACCCCATATTTTTGCCCGCCGGCTACGAAAAATCTTTTGCCGAACTTCCGGCAAACGAAAAAAACAGAATAAGCCACCGCGGACTTGCAACTCAAAAACTCATTAATTTCTTAAAAACATTGTAAGCAATTTTGTTTCATTTTCACCGTTAAAACTCAATAACAAAAATCATATTTTTTATGTTGAAAAAGTTTCTTATAATTTCATTAATTGCAATTACTTCAAACAGTTACTCCCAAATTCCCGTAGGTAAATGGCGAGACCATTTTTCGTATAGAAAAGTAATTTGCCTTGCCGATGCCGGAAATATTATATACGCAGCCGGAGAAAATGCTGTTTTCTCTTATGATAAAACAGAAGGAACAATCAAAAAGTTGAATAAAATAAACGGGTATTCCGATTCTGAAATTCAAACAATTGCATACAATAAAACAAATAACGTTTTAATAATTGCCTACAAAAATTCAAATATCGATATTTTAAAAAATAATATAATCTATAATCTTTCCGAAATAAAAAGAAAACTATTAAGTACCGATAAAACAATTTACAACATAACTTTCTCAGGCAATGATGCTTACCTCTCATGCGGCTTCGGAATTGTTGTTATTGATACCGAAAAACTTGAATTTAAAGACACTTATTTTATCGGAAATGATGCTTCATATATAAAAGTAAACAGTATCACTTTTGATACTGATTATATTTATGCCGCAACTGACAAAGGACTTTTTTATGCCGATTTTAAAAACTCCGACCTTGCCGATTACAGAAACTGGAATTTAGTCCCTGATATTCCTAATAATAATCTCAAATTTAATTTCACAAAAACTTTTAACGGATATTTATTTGCAAATCAAATAAATACTTCTGACGAAAATGATACATTATATTACAGAAAAAATAATATCTGGAAATTATTCGGCAATAATATCAATAACTTACAATCAATCAGTATATCAGATAACAAAATAATTTTCTCCGAAAAAAACAGCCTTAAAATTTTTGACGCAAATATGAATAACATAAAAGAACTGAATGAATATAATTTAGGAACTGTTTCGGAAATACCCGTAATAAATTTCACGATATTTGACAACGATAAACTTTACATCGCCGACAGTAATAAAGGTCTTGTTTCGGTAATCAACAATCAAATTAACTACATATACCCTAACGGACCGTATAATAATTTTACGGCAAAAGCATATTTTTCAAAAAACAAACTAATTACCACAGACGGAAATAATCACGCAAAAGCCTGGCATCGTCCGACATATAATATTTTTGAAAACCAAGAATGGAAATCATACCATATTTATGTTGACACAGCCCGAAATTTCTACTCAATAGCAGTGAACCCGAAAAACGAAAATAATTATTTCTTCGGTTCGTGGGGATACGGTGTATTTGAATTTAACGATAATAAATGGACAACTTCATATAACAATCTCAACAGCACATTACAGCCCGTAACCGGCTATCCCTACGGCTATATCAGAATTTACGGTTTAGCATTTGACAAAAACAATAACCTTTGGGCTACAAATCAAGGAACTGCAAACCCTATTTCTGTAAAAACCGAAAATAATCAATGGCAAAGTTTCAACATAAACGGACTTATTACTAACTTCAATTTAGAAGATATTTATGTTACCGACAATAATTTTAAATGGGCAGAACTCGGAAAAAGCCATGGTATTTTAGTTCTTGACGATAACGACACCCCTCTTAACAAAAATGACGACAGATATAAAATTATTAAACCTACAACAAGCGAAGGAGAACTTATATCTTCCGACGTAACCGCTTTTTCCGAAGATAAAGACGGAAATATTTGGATGGGAACCGGAGAAGGTGTCGTAATTTATTACAATGCCGATAATGCATTTGAAGATGATTTTTATGCCGACAGAATTCAATTAACATCCTACGGCAAAGACACAACCGAGCAGTATTTACTCCAAACTGCAGTTATAACCGATATAGAAACCGACGGGGCAAACAGAAAATGGATTGCAACACAAAATTCAGGTGCTTTTTTAGTTTCCCAAAACGGGAAAAAACAAATTCTTCATTTCGACAAATATAACAGCCCGCTTATTTCTAACACAATTAATGACATAGCAATAAATCCGCAATCCGGAGAAGTTTTTTTTCTTACCGACAAAGGAATAATGTCTTACCGAAGCAATGCAACCGAAGCAGATGATTTTTTCGGAAATGTTTATGTTTTCCCTAACCCCGTTCGCCCCGGTTACGAAGGAAAAATTACCGTTACGGGCTTAGCTTCCGATGTAAACGTAAAATTTACCGACATATCCGGAAATGTTGTTTACGAAACTACGGCACTTGGCGGACAAGCTGTTTGGAACGGAAAAACTTTTGACGGAAGAAGGGTAAATACAGGAGTTTACCTCATCTTTTGCTCTAATGACGACGGAAGTGAAACCTTTGTTACAAAACTTTTATTCATAAATTGAAAAATAATTTTTGCAGTAAAAAACATTTCTCTAATTTTGCAAGCCCTGTCATTAATTTGCCTGAGTGGCGGAATTGGTAGACGCGTTGGTCTCAAACACCAATGACAGCAATGTCGTGCCGGTTCGACCCCGGCCTCAGGTACAAAGCACACTTATTAAAAAAAATTAAGTGTGCTTTTTTAATTCATTCATATAATAATTTCGTTATTTTCAATTCGATTTTGTATATT
Source organism: Bacteroidota bacterium (assembly GCA_024277895.1). Lineage (GTDB taxonomy): Bacteria > Bacteroidota > Bacteroidia > Bacteroidales > JAADGE01 > JAADGE01. The sequence continues at coordinate 5,960 of JAJRUH010000125.1, forward strand.
TGTAATAGTAAATTCTTAAATCTGAAAACTTTTTAATATTTGTGAGCATTCTTTTATGAAACTTTTTATACGCAAATCTAAAAAAAATCTCATCGCAGAAATAGAAAAACTTACTATAAAAAACAGTGAGTTAAAACAACGCTTGCATACAAAGTTTTTCAGCCCGGTAAAAAATTTAAGTGCCGATGATTACGATTTAATTATTAATCAGGAAACTGACGCAGTTTTTAAAGGGAATGAAAAAGGCGAATTTATTTTAGTTAATGATTATGCCTGCAGACTAACAGGTTATTCCGAGGATGAATTAATCGGAATGAACATTGTAAAGTTATTTACTTCTTCTGTAATTAATGAAAAACCACTCAGATTTGATTTAATACATTCGGGACAATCAATAAAAAATCAAAGACATATAACAAAAAAGAACGGCCATATTGCATTGGTTGAAATGACATCTAAAAAACTTTCCGACGGCAGTTTAATCTGTATTATGCAAGATATTTCTAAGGAGGCAAATCTTCAAATTGCTTTAAAACAGAATGAAGAAAGATTCAGAGAAATTTTCAATAATGCCGCTGACATTATGATTATTTACAAATTAAATAAAGGTCTGCCGACAGTTAGTGATTCTAATAATGCTGCTTTAAACGCTCTTAATTTTAAAAAAGAAGAACTAATCGGCAAAAAAATTTCTGAAATATTTACAGGTAAAACAAAAACAGATTATCACACATACTCAGATGAATTATTACAAGAAAAAAGAGTATCTTTTAACTCGGAACTTGTCAGAAAAGACGGGACAACTTTTCCTGCTGAAATTTCGGCAAAAATCATTCAAATAGGAACTAACAAGTTTGTACATACAGTTTCAAGAGATATTACCGAACGCATTATTGCAGAAGAAAAAATAAAAAAAAGTGAAGAAAAATACCGTTTATTGTTTGAATTGTTACCCTACGGAGGTGAACTGATAAATACCAAAGGTATTATTACAGATACAAATCCGGGAACTGAAAAAATGTTGGGTTACAAGAAAGAAGAATTAATCGGGAAACATCTTACAGAATTAATTCATCCGGATGAATTTGAGAAATATAAAGAAAAGTTTCCGGATCTGTTACTTGGCAATAAACAAACAGCCGAAGTAAAATTAGTTAAAAAAGACGGCAGTTACGTTAATGTTATCAGAGCAGGTCAACCCATAAAAAATAACAAAGGCGAAGTTGAATTTATACTGACTTTAAGTTTGGATATTACCGACAGAATAACAGCAGAAAAGCTTTTACTCGAAAAAAATCAGGAATTTGAAGCACAAAATGAAGAATATTTAACATTAAATGAAGAACTGAAAGAAACCGGACGAAAATTACTCTCCTTAAATGAGGAACTTCTTATTGCTAAGGAAAAAGCCGAAGAAAGCAATCGTTTAAAATCTGCATTAATAGCTAATATGTCTCATGAAATCCGTACCCCGATGAACGGTATTTTAGGTTTTGCACAATTATTAAACATTCCGAATACTTCAAAAGAAAAAATACAAGAATATACAAATATTATTAACAGCAGCGGAAATCATCTTCTTAATATTATTAATGATATTATAGACATTTCAAAATTAGATGCCGGCGAATTCCACATTACAAAAGCACCTGTTGATATAAATAATTTACTCAAAGAAGAACTTATATTTTTCCAATCCTATAAAACAAGAAAGCATCAACATCATATCAAGTTAAAATTAAATATCCCCGAACAAAAAAAGGAACCCGTTATTTATACCGATGAAACCCGAATAAAACAAATCTTATCAAATTTAATTAACAATGCTCTGAAGTTCACAGAAAACGGATATGTTGAATTCGGTTATACTATTGATAAAAATTTCATAAAATTTTTTGTTAAAGATACCGGAATCGGAATTCCGAAAAATAAACAAAATGATATTTTTGAAAGATTTAATCAGGCTGCAGTTAACACAGAAAAATTATACGGAGGAACAGGATTGGGACTTTCAATTTCAAAAGCCTGCACCCAATTACTCGGAGGAAATATTTGGTTAGAATCTGAAATAGATAAAGGTTCTGTTTTTTATTTTACAATTCCTTACAAAAAAGCTAAAGATTACAAACAAACACCGAGACCGGATAAAAAGATAAATCTTGCGGGAAAAAGAATTCTTATTGTTGAAGACGATCCTTTAAATTTTGCTTACCTTGCAGAAGTTCTTGACAAATACAAAATGGAACTGCATCATGTAAATACTGCACTAAAAGCTGTTCAAATCGTAAAAGATATTAAATTTGATTTAATATTAATGGATATTCAACTCCCCGGCAAAGACGGAAATTATGCAACCCGAGAAATAAAAAAACTATTTCCGGATATGCCGATTATTGCACAATCTGCCTATGCTTTCGAAAATGAAAAACAAATAAGCAAAAAATCAGGTTGCGATGATTACATTACAAAACCCATTAAAAAAGATGAGTTGATTAATGTTATAAAAAAACACATTAAAGAATAAAATATAAGAAAATGTCATTTTCAAATAAACTCTTAAAAAGTTTAACAAATATTCTTCCCTCTCCTTTCAGCATTGCAATTATCTTAACATCAATCAGTTTTATTGCAGCATTTTTTTTAACTCCTGTCGGAAAAATATCCGAAACACCTGTTTTTGATATTCTCGGTTTTTGGGAAACAGGTTTTTGGGATTTGCTGAAATTCGGAATGCAAATGATGCTGATGCTGGTTCTCGGACATACATTGGCACTTACCAAACCCGTTGATAAATTAGTTCGCATATTCTCGCAAAGCGGAACAAACACGGCAAATGCCGCATTTACCGTAACATTTTTCACTATTATCGTAAGTTTGTTTAATTGGGGTTTGGGTTTAATTTTCGGTGCGGTTTTGGCACGAAAAACAGGAGAATTTGCCGCCGAAAAAGGATATAAACTGAATTATCCGCTTATAGGTGCAGCCGGTTATTCGGGACTTATGGTTTGGCACGGCGGATTATCGGGTTCGGCACCGCTTAAAGTTGCAGAAAAAGGGCATTTCTTATCTGACAAAATAGGCGTTATTCCTCTGTCCGAAACTGTTTTCTCAAATATGAACATTACAATCAGCATAGCTTTAATAATTATCTTACCTGCAATAATGTTCTTAATCGGGAAAAATACTAAAACAAAAAAAGTAAAATTAAAACATAATATTAAATTTAAAAAAACCGAAAAAAAGAATTTAAAAGGTGCCGAAAAGTTAGATTATTCAAAAATATTTGCACTTTTTCTTTCAATTCCCATATTAACGGCAGGAATATATAAATCAATAAAAACCGGAAATTTAAGTGTCCTTAATCCAAATTATATCAACTTTATTTTATTGGGACTCGGAATTCTCCTTCACGGAACAATTTATTCTTTTATAAAAGCTGCGAATGAAGCAATTAAAGGGGCTTCCGGAATTTTATTACAATTTCCGCTTTATGCCGGAATTATGGGAATTATGAAATATTCAGGTTTAACTGATGTTTTAAGCGACTTTTTTGTTTCTGTTTCAAACCAAAATACTTTTTCTGTTTTTACACTGATGAGCGGCGGTCTGGTAAATATTTTTGTCCCGAGCGGAGGCGGACAGTGGGCAGTGCAAGGTCCCGTAATTACCGAAGCTGCAAAACAACTCGGAGTTCCGGTTTCTAAAACGGTAATGGCTCTTGCTTACGGCGATGAACTTACAAATATGCTGCAACCCTTTTGGGCATTACCTCTTTTGGCAATTACCGGACTGAAAGCAAAACAAATTATTCCCTACACGTTAATATTGATGATTGCCGGATTTATTATTTTCACAATAGGACTTATGGCATTCTAAAGATATACTAATCACCATATTCGTATTTAAAAACAAAAACTTTTTTATTCTTTTTCCCTTTCAAAATATATTGAATATCAATAATTACTTTTGAAACCATCGGCTCATATGACAAAAGCTCGTTTTCTTCAAGTTTACAATATATCCGGCATTTTTCATCAAGCCCTAAAATAAAAAAGCTGCATCTCAAAATGCAGCTCTTAATAATCAGTAATATTCTTAATTATATCTCACATCTGTGATATACTTTATCAAAATCCTCATCCTCATCAAATTGAAGATATTTATAAATTCCCGCTTCATTGGGTTGAACATATTTTTTGTAATATTCAAAATACTCATCAGCCGTAGGTATTCGGTTTAAACCGGAAACAACGGCAGCCATTTCGGCAGAACCCAAAAATACATTTGCCCCTTTACCCATTCTGTTATCAAAATTTCTGGTAGAAGTAGAGAAAACAGTAACACCGTCGGGGACTCTCAATTGATTTCCCATACAAATAGAACAACCCGGAAGTTCAATTCTTGCACCCATTTTATTGAATTTTGAGAATTCTCCTTCCGATTTTAATTTTGCCTGATCCATTCTCGTAGGCGGAACAATATAAGTTCTCACGTCTGCATTTCTTTCAAAACCTTCCCAAATTTTTGAAGCTGCCCTGTAATGACCGATATTTGTCATACACGAACCTATAAACACATCATTAACAGGCGTATTCGCAACTTCAGAAATATATTTTACGTCATCGGGGTCATTCGGACAACATACAATCGGTTCTTTAATTTCCGACAAATCAATTTCTATAACGGCGGCATATTCGGCATTTTCATCTCTTGATAATAATTCAGGTTTTTTAAGCCATTCTTCCATTGCTTTAATTCTCCTTTCAATGGTAGGAGCATATCCGTAACCCTCTTTTACCATTTTTTTCAAAAGAGCAACATTCGACCTCAAATAAGTTGCAACCGAATTTTCAGATAATTTATATGTTGCGGCGGCGGCACTCCTTTCGGCGGCGGCATCGGTCAATTCAAATGCTTGTTCCGCCGTAATATCCGGCATTCCTTCCATTTCAAGAATTCTGCCGTTAAAAATATTCTTTTTGTTTTCTTTTTCAACGGTCAGCAACCCTTGTTTTATTGCCCACAAAGGAATTGCATTCACAATATCTCTTAACGTTATGCCCGGTTTTGCTTTTCCTTTAAATTTTACTAAAACCGACTCGGGCATATCCAAAGGCATTCTTCCCAAAGCTCCGGCAAAAGCTACCAGTCCCGAACCGGCAGGAAACGATATTCCCAAAGGAAAACGTGTATGCGAATCACCGCCTGTTCCTACAGTATCGGGCAATAACATTCTGTTTAACCACGAATGTATAACTCCGTCACCCGGAAACAAAGAAACTCCCTCTCTTTCAGTTGTAAATTTAGGCAACATTTGATGCATTTTAGTATCTGTTTCTTTCGGATAAGCAGCTGTATGACAGAATGTTTGCAAATAAAAATCTGTTTGGAATTTTAAACACGCCAATTCTGTAATTTCATCGGCAGTCATAGGTCCCGTAGTATCTTGAGAACCTACGGTTGTCATTACCGGTTCAACTGCCATTCCGGGTAAAACACCATCCGTTCCGCAAGCTTTTCCTACCATTTTTTGAGCTAATGTATAAGCTTGATTCGGTTTCGGAACAGGGTTATCGGGTTTTGCAAAAATATCTGTTTCTCCTGATCCGAGAAATTCTCTTGCATCTGCCGTTAATTTTCTGCCTATAATTAAGGGAATACGACCTCCGGCTCTGAATTCATCAGCTAAAGTATTTGGTTTTAATTCAAATTTTGATAAAAGTTCGCCGTTTTCGGAAGTAATTTCACCTTTAACCGTATTTATATTGATAATATCTCCGTGATTTAATTTTGAAACATCCGCAATTAAGGGTAAACCTCCGGAATCTTCAACAGTATTAAAGAAAATAGGGGCAATAACATTTCCTATAATTACGGCATTTCTTTTTTTATTGGGAACAAAAGGAATATCTTCTCCCATATGCCATAAAACACTGTTTGTTGCTGATTTTCTGGAAGAACCTGTTCCCACAACATCACCGACATACGCCACTTTATGCCCTTCGGATTTCCATTCGGAAATTTCTTCTATACTTCCGGGTTTTCGTGCTTTAAGCATTGATAAAGAATGCAAAGGAATATCAGAGCGGCTCCAGGCATCACTTGCCGGTGATAAATCATCGGTATTTGTTTCACCTTCAACCATAAAAACTTTAACTTTTATATTTTCCGGTAAAGCAGGTTTTGATGTAAACCATTCGGCATTTGCCCACGATTCCAATACTTTTTTTGCATATTTATTTTTATTCGACAAATCTGCAATTGTTTGAAAAGCATCATACACAAAAGTTGTTTGCCCGAGTGCCGAAACAGCATAATCGGCTAACTCTTCATTATTTAAAGTATCAATTAAAGGAGCTACATTGTATCCTCCCAGCATTGTTCCGAGAATTTCTACGGCTTTTTTCTTTGAAATCAGAGGTGATTTTTTTTCTCCTTTAATAATTTTATGCAAAAATTCGGCTTTTACTTTTGCTGCCGGGTCAACTCCGGGAGAAATACGTTCGGTAAATAAATTCATTAAAAAATCTTCTTTTCCTTTTTCCGGATTTTCAAGCAATTTACACAAACCTTCCGTTTGTTCCGAATTTAAAGGCAAAGCAGGAATTCCCATTGCCTTCCTTTCGGCTTCGTGTTTTAAATATTGTTCTGTCATTATATCTGTATTTTTAAATTTCTTATTTTAGGACTGCAAAAATAGTAAAATTAAGACGATTTTTTTTAATATTTGACAATTTATATTGCAGATAAAAAATATGGCTGAAAATGAAAATTCAGTTTTATAAAATAAATGACTAATTTTGCAGTCCGAAAATAAAAAAACAAAACAATGGCTTTAAAGTGCGGAATCGTAGGATTGACTAATATAGGCAAAACAACAATATTTAATTGCTTTTCAGAAACAAAAGCAGAAGTTACAAATTTCAGTTTCAGTACCGATAAATCAAATCTCGGAACGATAAAAGTGCCCGACCAAAGACTGTATGAACTCGAAAAATTGCAACCCACGGAAAAAATAATACCTACAGTAGTCGATATTATTGATGTACCCGGAATAGCAAAAGGTGCAAGCGAAGGCGAAGGGACAGGAAATAAATTTCTCGGAGATATTCGCAATTCAGATGCTTTAATTCATATATTGCGTTGCTTTGATGATGAAAATTTACCGCATATTGAAGGTTCGGTTGACCCGGTAAGAGATATGGAACTTCTAAACTTTGAACTTCAGGTAAAAGATTTGGAATCTGTTGAAAAGAAAATTTCAAGACTTGAAAAAATTGCAAAATCAAATGACAAAGATGCAATAAAAGGTCTTGAAGTTCTGAAAGTTTACAAAGAACATTTAGAAAATTTTAAACCGGCACACTCGGCTCCCGTTAAAGAAGGTGATGAAAAATATGTAAGAGATTTAAATCTTTTAACAATAAAACCGGTAATGTATGTTTGCAATGTTGATGAAGCATCGGCAATAAACGGCAATAAATACACCGAAGCCGTTTTTGAAACATTAAAAAATGAAGATACTCAAGTACTTATTATTGCAGCCGCTCTTGAAGCAGACATAGCCGAATTGGAAACTGCAGAAGAAAGAAAAGAATTTTTAGAAGATGCCGGACTGAATGAACCCGGAGTTGATAAACTTATAAGAGCTGCTTTTGATTTGCTTAATCTTCAAACATTTTTCACGGTCGGTCCGAAAGAAATTCGAGCTTGGACACTAAAAAAAGGAATGACTGCTCCCGAAGCTGCCGGCGTAATACACAGCGATTTACAAAAAGGATTTATCCGTGCCGAAGTAATGCATTATGATGATTTTATAGAGCTCGGTTCCGAACAAAAGTGCAAAGAAAACGGAAAATTTCACGTAGAAGGAAAAAACTATGTAGTACAAGACGGTGATATTCTGAACATTCGCTTTAATGTTTAAAATTTTTCATCAAAATTAACCTTTCAAATTTGATTTTGGTTCTTTTTTTGTATCTTTACAAAGTATTAAAACTAAAGACCTTAATCATATGAAAACAAACGCTCCATTCAGGTTGTTAAACCTAATTATGCCCGTATTTACAATTTTCCTTGCAGTTTTTTTGTCAAATTGCAAAGGTCATGTTGAAATTTTCGGTATTACTGACAGCATAGAAAATTGTTCAGCACCCTATGTTGTGTATTTTTATGCAGATGCCGAACATCGAACAAAAGATCTTGAATACACTTGGGATTTTGGTGATAACACAAACTCACATGATCAAGAACCGGTACATATCTATAAAAACCAAGGTATTTACAAAGTAACTTTATCAATTAAACAAAATAAATCTTTTGATTCAAAGAGTATTTCGTTATATTTAACAGCGGATTCTACTGCTGCATATTCAGACTTTGATTATGCCTCTTACAGCGACTCTTTGTGGGCTCCTTCAAATGTTGAATTTCAAAATTATTCAAAACATGCAACATCTTTTCTTTGGGAATTCGGAGACGGTGATACTTCAACGGTTAAAAGCCCGACACATATTTATCAATCACAGGGGACTTATACTTGCTTACTAAATGCAATATGCAACGGAGACACTTCCAAATTTTCTCGACAAATAAAAATAAAAGCACCGCCTAAAGTCATTTCTGTATACGAAGTAACAGTCTGGTTACCCGATACATATATAGGGGCTGACGTATGGGTTGATTTATGGTATGCCGGACAATTTGAAATTGGTAGTGAACACACAAATTCTACGGCTTCATTCCCTGTAACATTCCCGTTTAAACGTCTTTTATATTATTTTTCAGGAACTTATAATCAAGACAATCTGAAATTTGAAATTTGGTCAAATTTGGATAATTCATATCCGATTAAAACTTTCAGCATTGAATCTCGAGATTTACAAAGTGATTTTTATCCGACAATTATTTCTTTTGATGACGGTTACGGAAGGAAATTAGAAGCCAAATTGGAATATCGTCAATAATATAAATTTAAACTTTTAGAATATTATTATGAAACAATTTTATAAAATAATAACTGCTGTATTTTTCTCATTTTTATTTATGTTAAATGCTGCGGCTCAATCAACTGACAGAGATTGGTGGAACAGTTTATCTCCGGCTTGGAAAAAAGTTATTCAGAAACAGCATTTTAAAGGAAAGGATGTAACCCCTACCGATGAGCAACTTCAGGAAATCGGAAAAATGGTGTTCTTAGATGTCGAAAATAATAAAGAAATAAAAAGTTTGGCACCGGCAGAAGCCCTGCAACTTTTAGAAATAATTAAAGCAAGAAACAGCGGACTTCTGAGTTTAGACGGAATTGACGGCTTGATAAACTTAAAAGAAATAGATTGCTCGGATAATGACAATATTAATTCCGTAATCCCTCTTGCTTCATTAAATAATCTGGAAAAAATTAATTGCGGAAATACAATGGTAAAAAGTCTTGTTCATCTGCGAAATTTGGAGAAATTAAGAGAACTTGATGCTCATTATACAACAATTGTTGATTTAAGAATTTTAAAAAACTTAAAACAACTTACAACTCTTGACGTTTCACAAAATATTTCGCTTTTTTCTCTTGAAGGTTTAAATTATTTACCTGAACTTACGGATTTGAATTGCAGCGAAACCAATATTGATGATTTAACACCTCTTTCTAAATTAAAAATCCTGCAACGTTTGGACATTTCAAAAACAAAAGTTGAAACATTAAGACCAATACAACTTGTTAAAAGTCTGCAAGATATTGATTGTTCCGACACAAAAATAAAACCTAAAAGTTTGGACTACCTCATAGGACTTCCGAATTTAACAATGCTTCGCGCAAAAAACATTACTATTACCGATGCAGAAATAAAAGAATTTGAAACAATATTACAAAAAAGAAATCCTGACGCAACTATAATAATTACAAAAAAAAGAAAATAATATACATTTACGGTCATCGTATCATTTTTTAAACAATTAATTTTTTCGTTATGGTCAATAAAAACATAAAAAAGTTAGTAAAGCCATTGACTTAATCAAAATATTTAATAAAAAGACTAACAAACAGAACTAAGATTGGACATAACAGAAAAGGATAAAACTTGACCCTAATAATCCTAAAAATAAAAACGGTCAAAAGTGGAGTCCAGAACCCACTGAAAAAAACGGGGCGAATTCCGAAAAGCCTTATGAGTAGGAAAAAATAAAAGTGATATTATGAAAAATGACGTTAATAACATTGCAAATGAGCCCAAAACAGAAGATTTTAGTTTTAAAAACCATTTTGTAAAAGCGGCATTAGGAGCATTATACTATTTATTTATTTACATCCCGTTCATTTTGCCGTTTAAAATATGGGGAAAAGCAGCAACACGAATTAGTCTGTTATGGGATAATAAGTCCATAACTTATAACGAAAAAGAAAAAGAATATCCTTTATATCTGTTTTACTTCAATTACATAATCAATTTTATATTTGATGCTTTAATATTCTTAGCGTGGCCTATAGGACTTATTTATGCAACATATTTATATATAGACGGTTTTGAATATATGAAATTCTTTGGAGGATATGTAAAGAACCTATTCACTTATTATTTCTCAGTATTACTTATTCGACTAGCTAAAGAAACACTATTTTTCATCCTTAACTACTTAATTATATGGTTATTTGAAGTTATCAGAAACATCGGATTACTTATCAAAAATCTTTGGCTGTTAAACTTTGTGTTTAGGAAAAAAGAAAAATAAAGGCCAATTCAAAAGCTCATACGTAATGCGAACTTTAACATCAAGTTAAAAATCATTTCAAAATCCGGCATTACGCATAGCTAATCGATACGATGACTTACTAAAATCCCGGCAAAAGTCGGGATTTTTGTTTTCATACAACAAAAAATATTACATTTGCAAAAGATATCGGTCTCGATTTCGAGAGAAAAGGGAATGCCGTGAAAATCGGCAACAGTTCCCGCTGCTGTAATCTTCTACGTTTTGAACATTTTGCCACTGCCGAAACAACCGGACGGGAAGGCGTTCAAAATACGAAGTAAGTCAGAAGACCTGCCGGTATCTGCCCCGGTTTTGCAGTCTGCGGAGAACAGGCAAGCAAATTCGATGTAATTCCTGCCCTCATCGTTTCTGCAAAATCTGTAAATCGTCTCTCTGAGGCGAAAAAACAAAATATCAAAACGATGAAAAAAACATACATTTTTTTACTTATTTTAATTTTCGGACTTAAACTGAACGCACAATACATTTCCGAAATTATCAAATATACCCCCGCACCCGGTCAATTCATAAACACCGCATACGGAAACCAAAATGCAGCACAATCAATTGTCGGAACTGCAACAGGACTTGTAAGTCTCGGAGCTTTCGGAGGTTATATTATTTTCAAATTTCAGAATCCCGTCGAAAACAATCCCGATAACCCTTACGGAATTGATTTTACCGTTTTCGGAAATCCGGCTTCCGCCGAAAGTGCCGAACCGGCAATTGTTTATGTTATGAAAGATGAAAATAACAACGGACTTCCCGACGACACTTGGTATGAACTTGCCGGAAGCGACTTCTTTTTTTCTTCAACAATAAAAAATTACGAAATTACATATACAAACCCTGACCAATCCGTTGCTGCCGATGTCCTATGGACTGACAATCAGGGCGAAAACGGATACATCTTTGCAAACGATTTTCATACGCAACCCTACTACCCCGCTCCCGACAATTTTCCTTCAATAAACCAAACTCAATACACTTTAAGCGGGACAAAAATAACAGCCGCCGTCGATTTATCCGATGAAACAAGCATAAAATCTTATCCGAGAGCATTCGGATATGCCGACAATCACATAAGAGGAAATATAAACTCCGCTTTACCCGACAATCCCTATACTCCCGAAACGGAAGGCACGGGCGGAGACGCTTTTGATATTTCTTGGGCTGTTGACCAAAACGAAAACTATGTCGATTTAAACGAAATTAATTTTATAAAAATCCAATGTTCCGTAAACGAAAATATGGCTTGGCTCGGAGAACTGTCTTCCGAAATTACGGGTGCTCTTGACGTTCCTCCAGATGCTTCCGTAAACGGAACGCAGGATATAATCGTTATAAAAGACTTACCGAAAACAATTTTTGCAAATACACCCTATCAATTAGAAGCATTTGCATTTCATCTCGGCAGATTATTACCCGACGAAAATATTATTTGGTCTGCAGATTTACCCGGTGCAAACATCAATCAAAACAATATTCTTACAGTTTCGGAAAGCGGAACGCTTACAGTTACCGCAACCCTTGAAAGCAATCCGGATATTTCGGCAAATTTAATCGTTACCGTTACCGAAGCAAACAACATAACAAACTTAAAATATGATAATTACAAGGTTTTTCCGAATCCGGCAAATTCTTATTTTCAAATTCAAAACTCAAAAAATATTTCTGTTGAAATTTATGACAGTTTCGGAAAACTTATTAAAAGAATAAAAAACTGCTCCGAAAACGATAAAATTGACATAAACACATCTCCCAGAGGCATTTATTTTATAAAAATATCGGATAAAGAGGGTTCTGTCACAAAGAAACTCATTAAAAATTAAATTTTTGAAAAAAATACCGGTCATATTATTTTTTACTTTACTCTGTTTTGAACTGTTTTCTCAAAATTCAAAAGACACGATTATACATATTGACGAAGTTAAAATTACCGACAGAAAAATTTTAAAACCCGACAGAGTAATTGCAATATGCACCGAACAACAAAAAATTAATCCTGAAATAATCCGGCACAACAACACAAAATCACTTGCGGAATTGCTTACGGAAAACTCGTCTGTTTTTATCAAATCATACGGTCAAGGCTCGCTTGCAACGGCTTCGATAAGAGGCAGCGGTGCTTCTCACACGCAAGTTTTATGGAACGACATTCCCCTAAACAATCCTATGCTCGGACAAACGGATTTTTCACAAATTCCCGTTTTTTTTATCGATAAAGCCGAAATTTCGGAAGGCGGAAGTTCGCTTTTTTCAGGAATCGGAGCATTGGGAGGAAGCATTTTACTTAACTCATTGCCCGATACGGCAGAAAAATTTTCTTCGGAAATTATTCAAACATTCGGAAGTAACAAAACATTTCAAACTTTCTTTAAAATTGCTACAGGAAATTCAAAAATTAATACCGTTTTTAAAATTTATCGCGAGCAATCCGAAAACGATTTTTTATTTTACAACAATGCAACCGGAAATCCGGAATATGAAAGACAAAAAAATGCCGATTATAAAAAAAACGCATTGCTTAACACAACTTCAATAAACTTTTCCGAGAGCAAAAATCTCAACGTAAATACCTGGTTTCAATACGATAACAGAAATATTCCGCCGATTATGTCTTTTCTCGGAACCGGCAAGATTGAATATCAAAAAGACCTGAATTTTAAAACCGTTGCAAAATATCTTTTTCGGAAAAACAAAACGGAAAATAAAATAACAGCGGCTTTTACAAATGAAAATCTTGATTATTTTTCGGGAACAAAAATCGAAACCGAACTGCTGACATACACAAATTCCGAAAGCAATACTAAACGTTTTTCAGCAAAATTCAGTTCAAATTACGATTTAAACAAAAAAATATTCCTTAAAACAGAATTAACCGCCGAATACCAAAAAGCCGAATATTTTGACAAAAAAACAGCCATTTCATACCAAGCCGACCGCAAAATTGCCGACTATATGCTTTATGCCGATTATAAAATGAACAAAAATGCATTTTTTTTCACTCTTGTTCGTGCAAATTTTACCGACAATTATTTCTTGCCGCTTATGCCTTCGGCAGGTTTTAATTTCAATTTCAAAAACACTCCTTTTGCCCTAAACACAAGCATAAGCCGAAATTATAGGACTCCGAGCTTAAACGACTTATACTGGATACCCGGCGGAAACAAAAATTTAAAACCCGAAGAAGGATATACCGGAGATTTAAGTTTGAATCTGAAACCGATAAAAAAAGGAAAATTTACCGCAAAAGCAAATTTAACCGTATATGCTTCATATATAAATAATTGGATAGTTTGGCAGCCGAGTGATTTTTTATATTGGAAAGCCGAAAATATAAGAAAAGTTTTTTCGCGCGGAGCCGAATTTTCATTTTCAGAAAAATATTCGGGAAATAAACTTAAAATATGGCTTAAATCTAACTACAGCTACACAAAAACAACAAACCAAACCGATGCCGGAGATAATTCTTACGAAAAACAATTAATATACATTCCGGTTCACAAAGCAAATTTTTTCGTAAATACTGAATATTCCGAATGGTTTATAAATATTTCGCAAACATATACCGGACAAAGATTTACGACATCATCAAATGAGGAAAACAGGCATATTTTACCCTCTTTTCACATAGAAAATTTATCTGCGGGAAGAAAATTCAATTTTGAAAAAGCCGATTTTGAAATTCAACTTAAAATAAGGAACATTTTTAATACACAATATCAGGAAATTTTGTGGAGAGCAATGCCGGGAAGACAATTTTTACTGTTAATAAGAATAGAAATTTAACATTATGCAAAAAAATAAAAATATAATTTACGCTTTAATAATTACAATTTTCATATTTGTTTCCTGCAAAAGAACACCTCCCGAACCTGTTGAATACCGAAAATCAAACGGTGTTTTTATCTGTAACGAAGGAAATTTTACCTACGGTAATGCTTCTCTGTCTTTTTACGAACCCGAAACAAAAACAACGGAAAACGAAATTTTTTACAACGCAAATAATTTCCCTCCGGGCGACGTGGCTATGTCAATGAGCATAAAAGATTCTTTGGCTTTCTTAGCGGTGAATAATTCCGGTAAAATACTCGTTTTCAACCCAAAAACCTTTAAGTATATTGCAAGCATTTCCGGACTTACTTCTCCGCGATATATTCTGTTTATTTCCGATACCAAAGCATACGTTACCGACTTATACGATAAAAATATAAGCATTATAAATCCGGAAAATTTTACGAAAACCGGCTCTGTTTTTATAGGAAACGGAAGCGAACAAATTGTTAAATATCAAAATTTTGCATTTACTACAGGTTGGTCTTTCAACAATAAAATTTACAAAATAAACACCGACACCGACAAACTTATTGATTCGCTTACCGTAACAAAACAGCCAAACAGCATTGTGCTCGACAAAAACAACAAATTGTGGGTACTTTCCGACGGCGGCTTTTCCGGAATACCGGGCGGACAAGAAATTCCGGCTCTTACGAAAATAAATCCGGAAACTTTTTCCGTTGAAAAAACTTTCAATTTCCCTTCTGTTGAAACTTCTCCCGCCCGACTTACCCTTAACGGAACAAAAGACACATTATATTTTTTAAACAACTCTCCGTCAGGCGGAAACCAATACGAAGGAGTTTACGAAATGTCAGTAAATTCGGAAAACCTGCCTGTTGAGGCATTTATTCCGCAAGGCGAAAAATTATTTTACGGATTAGGAACAGACCCCGCAACTTCGGATATTTACGTTTCCGATGCCGTTGATTATCTTCAAAAAGGCATAATTTACCGTTTCCGCTCCGACGGAACACCGATTGACACATTCAAAACAGGAATTATTCCTTCTTATTTTTGCTTTAAGCCGTAAAAAATTCTTCATCCGACGACTCGGAGTCATCGGATGAAGAAAAATGATAAAAATATGCAAAAGATAAGGCAAATATTTTGCCTGATATTCTTTAAAATCGCACGGACAATCCTCCGCCTGCTCCGAAACGATTATCATAACTTACTATTAAAGAAAAGTCCCTTGACAACATATACTCAGCTCCGGCACTCCACACTATTTCAGGCAAATAATTTATATTCTCGGGCAGAGTTTTTACAAGTCCGAAATCTGCCTGATATTCGTAATAACCGAATATTGAAAACCTCGGAAAAATCATTAAGCTGCGACTTAAAGATATTCGAGGTCTTAATTCGTTATCAACACGTAAATCTAAATTGAACATATACGGTGTAAAAAACCGAATACCGGCAACGGCAGTTGTATTAAATTCATCTATATTATCCGGAATTTCATTTTCAATATTCACACCGCCGAAAACTCGCAAATAATCATATAAATAATATTCGTATGTTACTTCTGCCTCTAAATTTTTATTCCACCCGTATTCTACGGAAGTGTTGAACTGATTTCTGATATCAGATGCAGAAAAGTTTAAAACCATTGCATTTGAAGCAATATCCAACATTCCTTGAGAATAATATCTGTCTGTTTCTTTAACAGCTGTTTTTACGGAAAACTCTTTCATTCGCGGGTCTCTTGGTGTTTCATAACTTAAAACACGTGCCATTCCTCCCATCAAATGATACAGAATATGACAATGAAAAAACCAATCTCCGTATTCATTCCCGTAAAATTCAATAGTCACCGATTCCATAGGTGGTACATTAACCGTGTGTTTTAAGGGAGAGTATTCTCCGTTTTTATTCAATACTCTGAAAAAGTGTCCGTGTAAATGCATAGGATGATGCATCATAGTCAGGTTATTTAACGTAATTCGGGTAATTTGATTTTCTTCAATTTTTATTTTATCCGACTCAGATAAAGGCACACCGTTCATACTCCAGATATAACGTTGCATATTTCCGGTAAGATTTAATAAAATTTCTTTCACGGGTATATCTTTATCAAAATTGGTTTTATTCAGTGCTTTTAAATAATCGTAATTATATTGTGAAGACATTTTTTTATCGTCCGGTGTTCCGGAATTCATCTTTTTCATATCACCTTTCATTTGCATACCGTATTTCTTTTTCATTTCAAAGCGTTCATCTTTTTTCGGTCTGAATTTAAAAGCGTGTGCTCCCATTCTCATATCCGTTTTTGCCATTTTTTTCATCATAGCAATTTTATCCGGTTTCATCACATTAGGAGCTTTATGTGCTTTCCCTGTTCCTAAAAATGCTGATGCACTTCCGGAACCGTCTTGTGCCGTAATTTTGAATTCAATTTTACCGCTTTCGGGTATGGTAACAATAAAATCGTAAGATTCGGCAATTGCAATAAATGTTTTATTCTTTTTAACCGGTACAACGTCTATTCCGTCAGCTGAAACCAGCAAAGGATTTGCTCCCCCGAAAGTCATCCAAAAACTCGTTGATGCCGCTCCGTTTGTAATACGTAATCGTACTTTTTCTCCGGCTTTAAATTCGGGATATTCAACAGACTGTTTGCCGTTAATTAAAAATGCCGGATAATAAATATCTGCAATATCTGCTCCTTCCATCCGTTGTTTCCAGAAATTTAATTGTGCACCTAAAGCCCCCTCTTTTATAACCTTACTTAATGGTGTGGATGTCCCTTTTTTTATGTTATACCATTCCGTGCCTCGTTTTAAATTACGTAAAACTTTCATCGGTTTTTCATTTGTCCAGTCAGAAAGCATCAGTACAAGCTCTTTGTCGTATTGCAGAGTTTCTTTTTTAGGATGAATAACAAATGCACCGAAAACACCTTTCTGTTCCTGAAGCATTGTATGACCATGATACCAATATGTTCCGGATTGTTTTATTGCAAATTCGTATTTTAATGTATGTCCAGGCTCAATCGGCGGTGTGTTCAAATACGGTACACCGTCGTAGAAGTTAGGCAGCAACAGTCCGTGCCAATGTACGGAGGTTTCAACATCCATTTCATTTTTTACATAAATTACGGCATACTCACCTTCGGTAAATTCTAATGTAGGACCGGGAATGCTGCCGTTAATGGTCATACCCTTTACTTCTTTTCCTGCCATATTTACTTTTTCCTGCCTTAGGGTAAGCGTATATTCTTTTACGGGAAGGTTATCTGGGTTTCCTTCTTCAGATTTTTCAGTTTGAGCATAAGAGTTTATACTTAAAAATAAAAATATTATACTTATTGAACAGATTAAATTTTTCATTTTTCTTGTTTTTGAAATGAATTTTGTTTTTTTGCTTTATAGTTTCTGATAATCAATCGGTTACTTTTTTCATAACTAAAATAACTAACTGCCCAATTAAGAGCAACAAGTAACTTATTCCGAAAACCGCTTATAGACATTAAATGTACAAACGACCATAACAGCCAGGCAAAATAACCTCCGAATTTAAGTTTTCCTAAATCGGCAACTGCTCTTCGTTTGCCGACTGTTGCTAACAAACCTTTATTTTTGTAATAAAAAGGAATTAGTTTTTTGTTTTTAACGGTATTCATAATATTCACAGCTGCAATCTTCCCCTGCTGAATTGCAGTTTGAGCAACCTGAGGATATCCTTTCGGCATTTTTTCCGATATAACAGAAGCAATATCTCCTATTGCAAATACATTGTTTAATCCTTCGATTTGAAGGTATTGGTTTGTTTTTAACCGATTACCCGAAACAAGACATTTCTGATTGATACCTTCCGGTAATTGTCCTTTTATGCCGGCTGTCCAAATTAAGTTTTTAGCGGGAATTTCTTTTCCTTTTTTAGTGGTTATTATCTCTCCGTCATAATCTATTACAATTTCGTTAAAAAGCACTTTCACATTTAGTTTTTCTAAATATTTTAGTGTTTTAACAGAAGCTTTTTCCGACATAGATGAAATTAACTTATCAGATCCTTCAAGCAAATAAATATTCATAATTGATGAAGGGTATTCCGGATAGTCTTTCGGAAGAATATATTTTTTAAATTCTGCTAATGCACCCGCCGTTTCAACGCCTGCAGGTCCGCCGCCTACAACAACAAAATTGGTTAATGCATCTCGTTCTTTGTCATTACAAGTAATCGTTGCTTGTTCTAAGTTTTGCAGCATCATATGCCGTATATCCAAAGAATCGCATATACTTTTCAGCCCCAAACTATTTTCTTCAATATTTTTTATTCCGAAAAAATTAGTAATTGTTCCCGTAGCTAATACTAAATAATCATAAGATAAATAACCTTTATTTGTATATATTATTTTTGATTTAGTATCTATTCCTTTTGCTTCGGCTAATCTGAAAATTACATTCTTATATTTTGAAATTTGTTTTCTGAAAGGAAATGCAACACTGTCCGGCTCTAAACCGCTTGTCGCAACTTGATATAATAAGGGCTGAAATTGATGGTAGTTATTTTTATCGATTAATACTACCTGAACATTTGCTTTTTTTAAATTTTCTGTTAATGATAAACCGGCAAAACCGCCTCCGATAATTACAATGCGCGGCAATTCAGATTCCGGCAAACAAACCAAACCGGCTTCTTCGCAAGAAATTTCATTATAGTTCTCGGATATATTTTTATTAATCAAATTAAGATTTTTTATTTAAGAGATATAAAAATGCAGCTATTCTGAATAAAATTTCCGGGACAAGAATGTTTTTTTACTTAACGGCAAATTATATTCACAATTATTGGTAAATATACATAATTTTTGCTAAATCAAAAAATATTATTTTGACAGAGAATGATTTGCAGAAATAAAATTTTCTTCATACGATGAGTCGGAGTCATCGGATGAAGAAAGAGATTTAAGCATTCAAAGCCCTCCAAATAACATCTTTCAATTCCGATAATCCTTTTTGCGTAACCGACGAAATAAAAACATACGGAATGTCGGGCAAATCTTTTTTCATTTCTTCAATTAATTCCTCATCGGCCAAATCCGATTTTGTTACGGCTAAAATACGTTCTTTATCAAGAAGTTCCGGATTATATTCTTTGAGTTCGTTAAGCAATATTTCATATTCTTTTTTAATATCATCGGCATCGGCAGGCACCATAAAAAGCAAAACGGAATTTCGTTCAATATGCCTTAAAAAACGCAAGCCCAAGCCCTTTCCTTCGGAAGCCCCTTCAATAATACCGGGAATATCGGCTATTACAAACGACTGATTATCACGATAATTAATCATTCCGAGATTTGGAGCAAGCGTGGTAAATTCATAATTTGCAATTTTGGGTTTGGCAGCGGAAATCACCGACAACAAAGTAGATTTTCCGGCATTCGGAAATCCTACTAATCCGACATCCGCCAAAACTTTAAGCTCAAGTATAACCCACCCTTCTTCACCTTCTTCGCCGGGTTGAGCATATCGAGGTGTTCTGTTTGTTGAAGATTTAAAATTTGTATTTCCCAAACCGCCTCTGCCGCCTTGCATTAATATTTGCTCCTCATTATGCCCGGTAATTTCAAACAGCACATCACCTGTTTCCGCATCTTTGGCAAGCGTACCTAAAGGCACTTCCAAAATAACGTCTTCCCCTTCTGCACCGAATTTATTATTTGCCGAGCCGGGTGCTCCGCCTTTTGCTTTAACGTGTTTTCTGTATTTTAAATGTAATAAAGTCCAGCGATGTCTGTTTCCTTTTAAAACAATATGTCCCCCTCTGCCGCCGTCTCCGCCGTCCGGTCCGCCTTTTGTCGTTCGTTTATCACGATAAAAGTGCATTGATCCGGCTCCTCCTTTTCCTGATGTGCAATGGATTTTTACATAGTCTATAAAATTTGCTTCTGCCATAATTTTTCTCCGTTTAATAATTTACAAAAATACGAAGTATTTATCGGAATTCAACATTTGATTTTTAAACCGGTTATTTTTCAATGTTTTTTTAGTAACTTCGCACTTATAAACTTAACAAACTTTCGACTGAATGAAATATAAAACAGGATTAGTATTAAGCGGCGGAGGATCAAGAGGAATGGCTCATTTGGGGGTTATAAAAGCACTTAATGAAAAAGGCATTTTCCCGGATGTAATTTCAGGAAGCAGTGCCGGGGCAATAATGGGTTCTTTAATTGCCGACGGGCACAGTCCGGATGAAATTCTCACTCAACAAACAGGGAAAAAATTTCTTTCTTATACAAATTTTAATTTTTTCAGAAAAGGTTTGCTAAATTTCAAAAACCTCAGAAAAATGTTAAAAGATATATATACCGTTGAAAATATCGAAGATTTAAAAATACCTTTTTATGCCTGTGCTTCAAATCTTAACGAGGGCAAAGCCGAATATTTTAACAGCGGAAATTTAACGGATATTGTTACAGCCTCTTCTTCAGTACCATTTATTTTTAAACCGGTCGAAATTAACGGAAAAACCTATACTGACGGCGGACTGATAGATAATTTACCGATAAAACCTTTACTCGGGAAATGCGAAAAAATTATTTGTGTCAACCTTATTCATTTAAAATACAAAGAAAATTTTAAAAATTCCAAGCAAGTTTACGGACGAACTTTTGATGTTTTAACCTACCATAATCAAAAAACCTACATTTCAGAATGCGATATTTTAATTGAACCTCCGGCACTCTACGGTCAACCATATTTCAACAATAAAAAAGCACATGAAATTTTTAATATCGGTTATGATTATGTTATGAAATCGGATATATTATAAGCATTTTTTCCTGCATTTGATATTTCCCTAATTTCAGAATCAATTACAATATTTTTCAGTATAAGACACATTTGCAATTACATAAAAAACTTTTCAATTTCGTTTTTTAATTCACGTTAATACATTGTGTTCTTATGAGCAGAAGTCTTTGGAATTTGCTGCATTGAGTCCCAATGCTCTGCAATTTTCCCATTATTATCGAATCTAAAAAAATCCATTGTAACATATTCATCATTGTCAGGCCAAATCTGATGTGTGTGAAGAGCGACTAATTCTCCTTCTGCAATTACACGTACAAATTCAATTGACTTATTTGGATATTCTTTTGCCATTCTTTCAAAGTAATCAATAAGCGGTTGGATTCCGTCTCCGACTAACGGATTATGTTGAATGTATTCAGACCCGACATATAAATCAGTCGCTTCTTTCGGGTTTCCTTCGTAAGCCATTTTATAAAAAGCTACTGCATTTTGTTTATTTTGTTTTAATTTTTCATTCATAGTTATTTTTTTACTTGTTTTCAACATTTGGCTATATGTAATCATCTGTTTTTAAAGACTGTTTCTTTACCATATCAAAGTTAAAAATAAAAATCTGAATACAAAATACACAATTAACAACATATGTAAACTATCTCTTACATTTATTGTTAATTTAAAGAATAATATAATAAAAATTAACAATTTTATTTGTTTTTATTTGTTTATATGAAATATTCTTTAGTCTTTTGTAAATTAAACTTTAAAGTTAATTAAAATGTCAACAATTCGTTTTAGTGCACTTAATGAATTAAATAATCGACCGGTTCCTTCCTTTAATTTTCCTTTTGAAAAAATATCTGATTATTTCGGTTCCGAGGTCTTTGATTTACGAAAAATGCAAAAATATTTATCGAAAGATGCCTATAAAAATGTTAAAGAATCCATTGAAACCGGAGCAAAAATTAATCGAAAAACAGCTGATCAAATTGCTTCCGGAATGAAGGAATGGGCGATGAGTAAAGGAGCGACACATTATACACATTGGTTTCATCCGCTTACCGGAAATACGGCGGAAAAACACGATTCTTTCATTAATATTGACCAAGAAGGTAATTCTTTCGAAACTTTTGACGGAGAATTATTGGTACAACAAGAACCCGATGCATCAAGTTTTCCGCACGGCGGTTTGCGAAACACTTTTGAAGCAAGAGGTTACACAGCTTGGGATCCGGCTTCTCCGGCATTTATTATTGATCAAACACTTTGCATCCCGACTATTTTTGTTTCATATACAGGTGAGGCACTTGATTATAAGACACCTTTACTGAAATCATTAAACGTGCTTGACAAAACAGCAACAGCTGTTTGCAAATATTTCGACAAAAGCGTTAATAAGGTTATTGCAACCTTGGGCTGGGAACAGGAATATTTTCTTGTTGACGAAGCACTCTTTAATGCTCGCCCTGATTTGATGCTTACCGGAAGAACTTTAATGGGACACGCTTCGGCAAAAGATCAACAATTGAGTGATCATTATTTCAGTTCGATTCCCGAACGTGTATTGGCATATATGAAAGAGTTTGAATATGAGGCACATAAATTAGGTATTCCGGTAAAAACACGACATAATGAAGTTGCTCCTAACCAATTTGAATGTGCACCTATTTTTGAAGAAGCTAATCTGGCAAATGACCATAATCAGCTATTAATGAAGGTTATGAGAAAAACAGCAAAAAAACATCGATTTAAGGTCTTATTTCATGAAAAACCTTTTGCAGGAA
This sequence comes from Bacteroidota bacterium, assembly GCA_024277895.1. Lineage (GTDB taxonomy): Bacteria > Bacteroidota > Bacteroidia > Bacteroidales > JAADGE01 > JAADGE01. The sequence continues at coordinate 29,091 of JAJRUH010000125.1, forward strand.
TTAACGGTTCAGGAAAACACAATAATTGGTCGCTTGCTACCGATACCGGAATTAATTTATTAAAACCCGGAAATACGCCTAAAAGTAATTTGTTATTTTTAACTTTTCTGGTTAACATCATCACAGCCGTAAAAAAACACAGCGATTTATTAAGAGCTGCCATTATGTCTGCCGGAAATCAACATCGTCTCGGAGCAAATGAAGCCCCGCCGGCTATAATATCTGTTTTTTTGGGAAAAGAAATTGATGAAATGCTGAATAAAATCGAACAAAAAGTTCCGGATAAAAAAATATCACATGAAATTTCACAAAAATTAAAATTAGACATTTCTAAAATTCCCGAGATTTTACCGGATAATACCGACAGAAACAGAACATCCCCTTTTGCATTTACGGGAAATCGTTTTGAATTCAGAGCCGTAGGTTCAAACGAAAACAATGCCGGTCCTCTGATTGCACTAAATACCGCACTTTCAGACCAACTAAGAAAATTTAAAACCGAAGTTGATATATTAATAAGTGAAAATATTAAAAAAGATGATGCTGTTTTAAGAATTCTGAGAAAATACATTAAAGAATCAAAGTCGGTTCGATTTGAAGGAAACGGATACAGTGAAGACTGGATAAAAGAAGCTGAAAAACGCGGGTTAACAAACATCAAAGAGGCAAGTGAAGCTTTTAAGGCTTATATACACAAAGATACAATCAATCTTTTTGAACGTAATCATATTTTAACCGGTAAAGAGTTACATTCGAGGTATGAAATACGAATTTGTGAATATGTTCAAAAAATACAAATTGAAGCTCGAATTTTAGGTGATTTAGCTGTAAACCATATTATCCCGACAGCAATTAAATATCAAAATACTCTGATTACCAGTGTAAAAGAGTTAAAAGAAATTATTGAAGATGAAAAAGATTTGGAGGCTTTGGTAAGTCGGCGAATAGGAACTATTAAGAAAATTTCACATCATACAACGCAAATCAGCATTTTAACACAAGAAATGATTGAAGAACGAAAAAAAACTAATGTTAAAGAAAGCTGTACTGAACGTATTGAAGATTATGAATTTAAAGTTAAACCCTATTTCGATAAAATTCGTTACCATATTGACAAATTAGAGCTGATTGTAGATGATGAAATATGGCCTTTGCCGAAATATCGAGAATTATTATTCAACAGATAAACAGCTGAACCCTGACAGATTATAAAAAATTTGTCAGGGTTATTTTAAAACAGAGTTTTTATATTTTTCTAATTTCTCGGTAAGGAAATCCGGTTTTACAGGCTTGCCGTTTTCTAAAACAACAACAATTACTTTTGCTTGTAAAATTAGTTTTGTATCCGATTTTCTGTAAATTTCCTGATTAAAAATTAACTTTAAATTTCCCTTTTTTTCAAAATTCAAAACAGAAATAAAAATATCACCGCTTTTCAGAGGAAACTTGTAATCAATTTCAATTCTGTAAACAACAGGGTCAATTCCGTTTTTATTCATTTCGACAAAACCTGAACCGACCGAAATTAAAAACTCATGCCTTGTATGTTCAAGATAATTCTGATAAACTGAATTATTTACAATTCCCTGAATATCACACTCATAATCACGTACTTTCAGCTCAAGCCTAAAGATTTGGTTTTGCATAACGACTTTTAACTTAGAAACTGACAACTGTTTTAATACTGTTCTTTTTCATTCGGAAAATCTTCGGAACGCACATCTTTTACATAATTTGATACAGCACCTTTAATTTCTGTCGCTAAATCGTGATAACGGCGTAAAAATCGCGGAGAAAACTCTTGGGTTAATCCCAACATATCGTGAATTACAAGAACCTGACCGTCAACACCGCCGCCTGCACCTATTCCGATAACGGGAATTTTAATACTTTTTGCAACTTCTTCGGCGAGTTTTGCAGGTATCTTTTCCAATACAAGGGCAAAACATCCCAATTTTTCAAGCAATACAGCATCTTTACGTAATTGATCAGCTTCCTCGTCATCCTTTGCACGCACTACATAGGTTCCGAATTTATGAATAGACTGGGGCATTAATCCCAAATGTCCCATAACGGGAATACCGGCAGATAAAATTCTGACAACAGATTCTTCAACTTCTTTACCGCCTTCTAATTTTACGGCATGTGCCCCGGTTTCTTTCATAATTCTGATTGCCGAATCCAAAGCATGTTTAGAATTCCCTTGATAAGTTCCGAAAGGTAAATCTACCACTACCAGTGCTTTTTCAACAGCTCTTACTACCGATTTTGCATGGTATATAATTTCATCCAAAGTTAATGGCAAAGTTGTGTCGTATCCCGCCATTACATTTGCCGCAGAATCGCCCACCAAAATGACATCCACACCGGCTTGATCAACTAATTTTGCTATGGAATAATCATAAGCCGTAAGCATAGCAATTTTTTCATTCTTTGCTTTCATAGCTTGTAAAACATGGGTTGTTATTTTTCGAGCTGCTTTATGAATTGACATTTTTTAAGATTTAAATGAATGAATTATTTTTCTTCAATTTTATTCTCAGATTGTTTTTGTTCCGTTTTTTCTTCTTCCGCCGAAATTCCTTGTGATTCTTCTTCTTTCATAATTTTTTGCATAAAGCGTTTTAATGACGGTTTATTGAGCAAAACTGCCGTAAAAACAATTCCGAACATATACAAAGGTTCGTACATTTTATTAATATAAAATGATATTAAAGTTAATAGTGCAGCAAATTCAAATACTGAATAAATTATCAGTAAAGTCAGAAAATATTTATCCGAAATTTGTTTTAAATTTGTCAGCTTATCAGCTTGTTTCTTTTTAACAGCATAAATTTTATAAGCAAGCGGTATTGCAATAATTACTGCCAAATATGAAAGATACAGGAATATGGTATTAAAATCACTTTCGTATTGAAGGTTTGTTTTAGGAATTTCGGGAATTAAATAAAAATATAATAAACTGAAAAATACTGCTAATTCAAACAATAAAAATAACCAAATAAAGGTATAAAATTTATTTTTCTCTTTTATGAATCTAAGATTTTCCTCGTGTAACATATACAGTATATTTATTTGATACTCAGCAATTTAATTTCATATATTAAAGTTGTAAACGGCGGCACATAATCTTTCAATCCGGTTTTACCGTAAGCAGTTTTTGACGGGGCAATTAATTTTATTTTATCGCCGACACGCATACCTGCAATTGCTTTATTCCAAGCCGGTATTACATGCTCATCACCCAAAACAAATGTAAGGGGTTTTCCCTTATCAATTGAAGAATCAAAAATTTTTCCGTTGATGTAACTGCCGGTAAACTGAATTGTAACTTTTTTTCCGTATTCTGCTTTTTTTCCGTTCCCTTTTGATATTTTAATAATATAAATACCTCCGGCAGTCGGTTTTTCTTTAATATTTTCAGCCGATAAATAATCATCTAATATTCGTTTCTCTTCGGCTTCTTTTTTCAGCATAAATTGCTTATACTCCTTATTCAACTGTTGTTTGCTGACAATGTCAACAATTTTAATTTCAAACCTCAACATTTCACCGGGCAAAATAAAATTAGGTATGCTGTCGTGCTTTGTTTTTAAATAAAAGTCGGAAGCCGGAATTAAAAATGATGCACTGTCTCCGGTTTTCATCATTTTAAGTGCATTCTGCATTATTCCGCCACCTTCTGCATTTCCTGTTTGAACTCTGAATTTTGCAGATAATTCATCGGAATTAAACAGTAATGAATCAGAATGATTGAAATATTTTAATTTCAAAGTTATAATACTTCCTTCGTCAGGTTTAACCCCTTTAGGATTTTCGAAATAAAATTTATACTGAAATCCCAGCTTACTTTTTTTATATCTTTTCTCATTCTTACAAGAGATAAATACGAGTAAAAAAGCTAAAAAAACAGAAAACCACTTAATCCGCATATGCTTTAAGAAAATTAAACAACAAATATAAAATTATAAAAAATTAAAAACAATTAAAAAACAGGAATACTGATCCATCAATTCTCGAAAATATAGATTTAACCATGTAAAATACTGTTTATCAATAAAGTTATTGCAGTTTTGCTGATATTTTAAAACCGGAAAATTTGCGACTTTTGTAACAGATATTTTCAGAAATTATTTAAAACAGTTGACTTAAATTTACTTAAAAATACACTTTATCATCAATTTTTATTATTTCGTCAACAGTTTTTTACAATTTATCAAGTATTTTGGTAAAATCATCAAAAAAAATAATATTTTTTAATTTATACAACAGATTGACAGTCTGATAATTACACAATTCAGAAGAAATTTCCATTAATAATTACGTTAAAATATGTTTATTTTTTTTCTTTTTAATAATTTTTAGCATAAATTTGTCGAGAGTTTAATACTCATAAAGTGTTTTTTTCATAGTAAGTTTTAGGTTAGTTGTTAAAGGCGGAATTTTCAATTCCGCCTTTTTTATTTATATTTATCCGAAAATTTCAGCAATGCAAGATGAGATTAAAAAATTAATTCATTTCTCGGAAACGCCTTTTGACAGCCTGATGCAACAAAGGATTCACCGTGTTTTAATTGTTTGCAGCGAATACGATTCTTTTACTTTGGAAGAAGACGGCAGAATTGAAGAGCAAATTTTCAACGAATATGTTTCTTTGAATTTACGCTATCCTCCTCGCATTATGCTTGCCGATACAGCGGAACAAGCACTTAAAAAAATGCAAAAAAATTACATTGACCTGGTTATCACCATGTTGAATGTCGGTCAAAAATTTGACGCATTTGAGTTTGCAAAAGAAATCAAACGAAAATATCCGGGTAAACCGGTTGTCGTTCTGACACCTTTTTCACGAGAAGTTTCGTTAATGTTGAGTCACGAAGACTTAAGCGGTATTGATTATGTTTTCAGTTGGCTCGGCAGTGCAGATATTTTACTTGCTATTATAAAATTACTTGAAGATAAAATGAATGTTAAACACGATATTCGTGCAGGCGTACAAGTAATTCTTTTAGTAGAAGATTCAGTAAGATATTACTCGGGTTATTTAACAAATATGTACAAAATATTGTTGGTTCAATCCAAAAAATTTATGAAAGAAGGATTAAACGAACACCAACAAATGAGACGCATGCGAGGCAGACCGAAGATAATGATGGCAAAAAATTATGAAGAAGCTACAGATATCTACAAAACCTATAAAAACAATCTTCTCGGAATAATTTCTGATACAAAATTTCCGCGAAACGGAACAATTGACCCCGATGCAGGAATTCGTTTTTTATCTAAAGTAAAAAAAGATAACCGATACTTACCGTTGCTGCTGCAATCTTCCGATATCGAAAATAAAAAACGAGCAAAAGCAATACGAGTGGGATTTCTTCATAAATATTCTGAAAATTTAGCTCAGGAATTAAAAAAATTTATGAATTTATATTTTGCATTCGGTGCTTTTCAGTTTATTAATCCGGAAACAAAAGAAGTTATCCGAAAAGCCTATAATTTAAAAGAAGTACACGAAAGCATTAAGGTCATTCCGGATAACTGTCTCAAATACCATATTTCCAGAAATCACATTTCTAAATGGCTGTATGCAAGAGCATTATTTCCTTTAGCTGAGTTCTTTGTCGGCTTAAAAGAACAAGATTTTTCGGGAGGATTATCTCAAATCAGAAAATTTATTTATGACAATATAGCAAATTTCAGAAAATCACAATCTCGCGGTGTTATTGCCGAATTTGACAAAAACCATTATGATGATTCTTTAATTTTTTCCAGAATAGGCAGCGGCTCTTTAGGCGGAAAAGCCAGAGGACTTGCATTTTTAGATTCTCTGATAAAAAAACATCCGCAATTAGATTCATTTGAAAATATTATCATTAAAATTCCGAAAACCGTGGTTATTTCAACTGAAAGTTTTGATGATTTTATGGAAGATAATAATTTATATCCTTTTGCATTAGAAAACAAAAGCAATGAAGAAATACTTGAAAAATTTGTCAATTCACAATTAAGATTCGAAATAAAAGAAGATTTAAAAGCTTTCTTAAAAATTGTAAAAAAACCAATAGCCATTCGCTCTTCCAGCGTTTTAGAAGACTCTCATTATCAGCCTTTTGCCGGAGTATTTTCAACCTATATGTTGGCAAATACCGGAAGTTCGGAAATAAATGCAAAACAACTTTATATTGCTGTAAAATCCGTATATGCTTCAGTATTTTATAAAGAAACCAAAGCATATATGAAAGCCACTAAAAACTTAATTGATGAAGAGAAAATGGGTATTGTTGTTCAGGAAGTTTGCGGAACAAAATATGAGAATCAATTTTATCCGACATTTTCCGGCGTAGCACGGTCGGTAAATTTTTATCCTATTGAAGATGAAAAATCCGACGAAGGAATTGTAAATGTTGCATTAGGTTTGGGAAAACATATTGTAGAAGGAAAACGTACTTTACGATTTGCACCGAGTCATCCGAAAAAAATATTACAACTTTCCTCGCCCGAGATGGCTTTACGAGATACCCAAAAAACATTTTTCGCTCTTGATTTATCGCCTGAAAGCTTTAAGATCTCAACTAACGACAGCATTAATTACAAACTACATCGCATAAAACAGGCAGAAAAAGACGGCTCAATTGATGATATTTCTTCTGTATATGATTTTCATGATAATGTTCTGAAAGAAGGCAGAATGTACGAAGGCAAACGTATAATTACATTTGCTAATATCCTGAAACACAACTCTTTTCCTCTTGCCGGTATCGTTAAAGAGGTAATGAGAATTTGTGAACAAGCTATGAATAATCCCGTAGAAATAGAGTTTGCAGTAAATCTTAATCCTGAAAACAGTCCTTTCAAATTCTTTAATTTATTACAAATAAGACCTATAGTTGAAGATATTATTGAAGATGATATTGACTTTTCAAATATTGATTTTAAAAATTCAATATTATTTTCAAAAAAGGTACTCGGTCATGGTGTGATAAAAGGTATTTCCGACTTAATTTATGTTAAACCGGACATGTTCGATTCCGTAAACAATCAAAAAGTTGTTAAAATTATTGAAGATTTAAACACTCAAATGGCAGAGAAAAATCAAAATTACATTTTAATTGGTCCGGGAAGATGGGGCTCAAGCGACCCGTGGCTGGGCATACCTGTCGTATGGTCGCAAATTTCGGCTGCTCGACTGATTGTAGAATCCGGTTTAGAAAATTATCAGATTGAACCAAGCCAAGGAACACATTTTTTCCAAAATTTGACTGCATTCAAAGTCGGGTATTTCACGATTAATCCGTTTAAAAATGACGGTTTTTGGAACTTGGATTATCTGAATTCCATTAATCCTGTATATGAGGATGAATTTGTAAGACACCTAAAATTTGACAATGAATTGTTAATAAAAATTGACAGTAAAAAAAGCAAAGGAATTATTTTAAAACCGGATAATTCTTAACATATAACATTGGTGTATGAATAGTAACGGGTTAAAAACCAGCCACTTTTAAACGATAAAAACAGCAAGGCTTTCTGATTTTAACACTTAAATTGTTGAAAAGTAAAATTGTAAAGATGTTGCGGGGTTCATTTAATGCAATAAGTTGTAAATTTAAAAATTGCCCTTATTATTTATACATATTCTTACCCATCGTTTTCCTTAATTATCAGTCAACAAATGTTTCTTTTATTACTGATTTAACTTCCTTAATTTCCGGTCGCGATAGTCGTCCTAATATTGTAAGAATCCTTTGTTTGTCAATTATCCTAATTTGGTCGATTACAATCCGGCCGATTCTCCTGTCGTGTTTTACCTCAATTCTTGCAGGATAATTTTTCGAGTTCGTAGTCATTGGTGCGACAATAATTGTCCTAGGATACTTGTTCATTTCGTTCGGTAAAATTATAACACAAGGTCTTGTTTTTTTTATTTCACTTCCTATTGTCGGGTCTAAATTGATGAGAACTATTTGATATTGATTTAAATCCGTTCTTCCGGGTTTTCATTTTCGAAAACGTCATTAAATAGAAGTTGGTCATCCCCGTTTTCCCTCATTTGTTTAAATGCAATGTCCCGGTCTTTTCTTGGCTGTGAAATTGGTTTGAGAATAAAATAGTCTTTTTCAAGAATAAGTTCTACTTTGTCTTTGATATTGTATTTGTCAATCAAGGTTTTACTGAGTCTAAAACCTTTTGAATTTCCTATTTGTATTATTGATAATTCCATAATCTTTTTGATTGAATGTAATTAAAAAATTAATACCCTTATTTGAGTTTACAAAATATTTTTTTATGACGAGTAACACATAATATAACAAGATAAAAAATTGAAAGATTGAAAACAAATGGACGAGGAAAGTGTTTACAAAACGCAGCCATTTTATTTTTTTTTGATTTGTTATTTAAAATTACTAAAATTGTAAGTTAAAATTTCATCTGCCGCCAAAACAGAACACTGTTCTTATTAATTTTACAAACTATGTTTTGTCTGCCTTGAAAAAATATGAAAAAGTATATATCATTCATATTATTAATTATTATTGTTTTCGTAAGTAACGAATCTTACCTGTATTTTAAATATCTGCAACATAATATTCATCAAGAAATAAAACAAGAAATCAGAAAAGGTTTAGACGAAAAAGACCTTACATTAATTATTGTTTCTTCCGGTAATGAAAAAGAAATTATTTGGACTAAAAAAAATAAGGAATTTAAGTATAAAGGATTAATGTATGATATTGTTAAAACAAAAATAAAAAATAAAAAGAATTATTATTATTGCATAAACGATATCAAAGAGAAACAATTAATTACAAGTTTCTCGAAAAATAACAGAAGAAGAAAAAGAACTTTATTAAAAATAAAGAAAGTTTTAAATAATAAATATTTTTTCGAGAAATATTCATTTAAAACAACCATAAGTAAATCAGATATTTATTTCTGTGAACGCCAACAATTTTACAACTCACAAACTCTTGAGGTTATTTCCCCTCCTCCAAAATTTAACTTTAACACGTAAAACAGAAAATTTTTATTGAGTAAAACATTTCCGTTCTTCACTCGAACAGAATGAGTTTGCTTACAATATTAATTATATTTTATAAAATAATTATGTAAACACATAAAGGATACATAATCAGATAATTAAAAGTTAAATTTTAAAATAAACATAATGAATAAGATAATATATATTATTGCATTACTATGTATAAACAATGCCTTATTTAGTCAAAATAAGAAACAAGACACAGTAAACATTGACGAAGTTATTATAACAATAAACAGAATGCCGGTTACGCTGAAAAATACTCCGAGAGCCATTTCTGTTGTTACTTCAAAAACCTTGTCATTAATGCCGAAAACAATCGGAGCCGAAGAAGCTCTTCGTTTAGTTCCGGGAGTTCGTATTGATAATCAACATAACGGCGAACGTGTACATATTTCTATCAGAGGACAAGGAATATTAACAGAAAGAGGTTTAAGAGGAGTCGGAATATTGCTTGACGGAATTCCGATAAACGACCCTTCCGGCTTTGCTCCCGATTTATACGATGTAGATTGGGCAACGGTAAAAAAAATAGAAGTTTTACGAGGACCTTCTGCCGGTTTATACGGCAGCAGCGGTTCTGCAGGAATATTGAATATAACAACAAATGTCGGCGGCAATAAACCTGTCGGAGGAATTTTAAGTCAAAGTTTTGGTTCTCACGGTTTTTATAAAACACTTGTTCAATTAAACGGTTCAAAAGATATTACTGATTACAGAATAAGTTATTCAAGAACCGGAGGAAACGGTTACAGAGATCATCAGGCATTTTGGGGAAATCAATTATACGAAAAACTCAGTTTTCATCCTTCCGAAAAACTGGCAATAACTCAAATAATATCACATACCGATTATTTCCATCAAAACCCGGAAGGTTTAAGCCTTGAACAGCTTGATAATCCTAAACAAGCAAACCCGGATGCTTGTCCGTTTAACGAATATCAAAAAACAAATAGAACAACTTTTGGCTTCACGGGAACTTATAAATTTAGTAAAAAGCAAAATATTCAAACATATTCATATTACAGAACTTGGAACTATAAAGAAACAAGTAATACAAATGCAGAATACAGAAATTATTCAGACCCCGGAGCAGGGATTCAATACAATATAAATTTTACAACAGGCAAGCTAAAACATTCTTTCAGTATCGGCTCCGATTTAAAGTTCCAAAATATTGATATGTATAAATTGCAAAGTGCTGCTAATCCAAACAGAATTGAAAGCATAAATGAAACCACAACAGAAACAGACACTTTGCTTGCAAATCAAATTATTGCACAAAACAATATAGGTATTTTCGGTCTGTACAGATTAGAATTAGGAAAATTCAATTTAACAGGAAATATCAGATATGATAATATAAAAAATGAGCTTACCGATAAAATGATGCAGGCAGATACTGCTGAAACCGATATGAATTTTTCGCACAAATCATACAGATTAGGTGCAAGTTATAATTTTTCAGATGGCGTAACTTCTTTTGCGAATTTCAGTCAGGGATTTATGCCCCCCTCAACCGAAGAATTAGCAGCTAATCCGGAAGGATATTCAGGATTTAACACACATTTAGTATCTGCAACTTCCGATTGTTTTGAAGTAGGAACACGAGGTTATATCGGCAAAAAAATATATTATGATATTACAGGTTTCTTGATGAATACAAAAAATGATTTTTTCCGTTTCAAACAATCCGGCAGAGGAAATCAAGAAGTATTTTACGGAAATGCAGGCAACAGTAAACGATACGGTACAGAAATATTTTTTTCTGCTGATATTTTTAAAAATTTGAATCTGCAAACAGCATATACATATTCAGACTTTAAATATACATCAGCTCAAATAGACCCTGTTTATACTGATACAAATTATGTTTTGACAACACCGCCTGCCGAAGGACAATATTTACCTAATTCACCCAAACATCAACTTTATGCAGAATTGCGATACCGAATAAATAAAAATTTCAATATTAGTATAGGAACAGAATATCAGTCGAAATGGGCAATTTATACAGATGCAAAGGCATATAACGGAGAATTAAACCCGAAAATATATCAAAATTGGCAAAAAGGATTTAATTTGTATAATGCAAGAATATCTTATGAATGGAAATTAAAAAATATAAAAGGAGAAATAAATTTATCCGCTCGTAACTTTACAGGTACAAATTATATGGCATTTACAGAACCCGACCCGGACGGAAATTCTTATCAACCCGGACCAAAACAAGAATATTTCTGTAATTTGGCAATAAGATTTTAACAGACTTAATAAAATTTATTGAAACAAACGTTTAATTGATATTGAATATGATTGTTGAACTACTGAAAATCAGTAATGTTATTCACACAAAACTCACATAATTTCACAGATATTCCTGTGTGAATTTATGTTATCTGCGTAAAATTTAACAGAAGAACCAATATTAATACAAATGTCAATATTAGTTAGGACTTACTGAAAAGCTCACAGGTGCATTAGATTTCAAGTTTCTCGTTTGAAGTCGTATATAAATACTGTGAAATAAGAGAAATTTGAAAGATGATGTGCCTGTGGGCAACTAAAATATTTTACACAAGTGCAGGGAAATAGGGTGAAATGAATTAAAAACCTTGAACTTGTATATGCAAATAACCTTATAAGTAACTGAAACACAAATATATTAGCGTTTTACGGCAAGCCATAGTTAAATGTCTAATTTATAAAATTTATTTTCCGCTGCCGAATTTTACGGCATTAATACCATAATCGTCACGCAATACACGGAATTCAGTTCGTCGATTTATTTGATGACAAATTTCTTTTTGCGTGTCGGTTTCCAAATTGTCGATAAATTCTTTTGTCAGCACATCGCCGTTTTTTAAAAATCGGTATTTAGACAAAAGTTTTCTGCCTTCTTTTGTTTTGGAAGAAATCACTTTAGGATTTTTTTCACCGTTTCCTACGGAAGTTAATCGGTCGGCTTTAATCCCTTTTGAAATCAAATAATCCATAACACTTTTTGCTCTTCCTTCAGAAAGTTTTTGGTTATATTCAGTACCGCCTCTGTAATCGGTATTTGCAGACAGTTCGATGGTAATATGAGAATTTACGGTTAAAATTTTCACCAGTTTATCCAGCGAAACCATTGATTCCGGTCGTAAGGTTGTTTTTGCCACATCATATTCGATATTAGGCAATTCAAAGGTATTTTTTATGGGTGCCAAATCTAAAATCACATCAAAGGTTTTACTTTTCTTCAGTCCTTTTGTCGAGCGATCAACAACTGCACTAAGGTATTTTGATTTAGATGCAATTACAGTATAATCGGTTTTAGGGTGTAAATTAAAACGAAAAGTTCCGTCTGACGCCGAAGTTATTTCGGCTTCATGTCCGCTCGGACTTGTTAAATGCACAACAGCTCCTGCCAAAGGTTCGTTTGTATTGGAATTTATTACTTTACCTTTCATTACAAAAATTAAGTCGGGCAAAGAAAATTGATACAAATCAATGTATCTGTCCCTGTCGGATGTCAAATATCCGAATTTTTTATTTTCGTAGAAACAAATTCCGAAGTCGTCTTTCGGTGAGTTAATCGGATATTTCATATTTTCAACTTCCCACGTTGTACCGTTTTTTACGGCTTTAAAAATATCCAATCCGCCCATACCCGGATGTCCGTCGGAAGCAAAATAAAGAACACCTGTATCACTGATATACGGGAACTTCTCATTACCCTTGGTATTAATTTTAGAACCGAGATTTTCGGGTTTACTCCATTTTCCGTTAGGACTTGAGCGTTTTACAACCCAAATATCTTGTCCTCCGCGACATTTCATTCCGGGGATGCTGTCGCTGACAAAATACATCGTCATTTCATCTTTTGAGACAGCAGGGTATGCCACCGTTACACTGCTGTCTCCGATTAATTCAACTTCTTGCGGATCACTCCATCCTTCGGCATTATTGCGTGATTTATAAATTTTACATCCCATATTTGCTTTATCAATTTGCTTACACATTGAAAAATACATAGTACTGCCTCCGTTCAAAATTACAGCAGCACCTTCACTGCCGGGAGAATTTACATTCCCGTCAACCGGAACAGGAACACTCCATTTTCCTTTTCGATCTTTTTTGGCAACAAAAATATCGGAATAACTTTGTCCGGTAATATTACTCGCATCTTTACCATGAGCACTTTCGCGAGTCGACGAAAAATATATTTCAGCTTTGCTTCTTCCGAAAGAAGGACAAAAATCGGCGTATTTAGAATTAATATCTTTGGCTTTTACCACTATATATCCGGTAGGATTTGCTAACCAATCCATTGCTAAATCACAGGATTTCTCACCAATTTTTCCTCTTTCGTCTGTCGGCACCAAATTTTCATATTTCTTATATTGAATTTTTGCTTCATCATATTTACCTTCTGTTCTAAGAGCATTTCCGTAATATAACCAAGCAATCGGTTTGTCAATATTATAACGAACAGCTTTTCGATACCATTTTGCTGCTTTCCGGTTATTCATCATACGTCTTCCGCATTCTCCTAATTTAAAAGCAGTTTCTGCCTTATCCTGCTTGGAACTTAATTTTTCATAAACTTTTTCGTATGTTTCGGCAGCAAGAAAATATTCTCCTGTTGCAAAAGCTTCATCTGCTTTTTTTATCATTCTTTTTTGAGAAAAGGATAAAGTTACCAATAAAATAAAAGCGAATGAAAATAATGCGGTTTTAAAATATCTCATGATAAAAGTGTTTTTTGAATTAAGCAAAGATAAGAAAATTAGTTAAAAGTTTATACAGTTAAAAATTGAAAGTTAAAAGTTAAAAACCAATCAATATACTAACAAGCTGAATAACAAATATTTCCGCCTGATGAATCTTTTTTTGCTCCGGTAACGGAAGCTAAAGTATTAATTTCACCTATACTTCTTAAAAAACCGAGAAATGCAAAAATTATTGCTTCTTTAAAATCAATTAATTCTTTATCAGGAATAATAAAATCATTTTTTATATTTTTTTTCAAAAGAGAAATAAAAAACTTATTATGAGCACCGCCTCCGGTAACCAGAACTTTTTTATCAGGAGAGATACAATTATTTATCTGAAAAGCCGAATGTTCATAAACAGTACGAATTACATCCTCGTTTGATATTTTATATTTGCTGAAAACAGGTAAATAAAAATTCTCAACATACTCGCGTGCAAGAGATTTCGGCGGGCTGAATTTGTAATAATCAATATTGTTTAATTCATCCAGCAGTTGTTTATTTATATTTCCTGATTTTCCGAGTTCTCCGTCCTTATCATATTCTTTACCTTCAAGTTGTGCAAATTTATTTATGATAAAATTAAACGGACAAATATCAAAAGCTGTTCTTATGCCCTCTACATCGTAAGAAATATTTGCAAAACCTCCGAGATTAATGCAATAATCATATTCGTGAAACAGCAATTTATCACCGACAGGAACAAGCGGTGCACCTTGCCCTCCGAGTGCCGTGTCAAGGTTCCTGAAATCTGAAATTACCGGAATGCCGGTTTCTGCCGCAATAAATGCACCGTCGCCGATTTGAAAAGTTACTTGTTCTTCGGGTTTATGAAAAACTGTGTGTCCGTGTGATGCTATAAAGTCGGGCTTTGGCTTATTTTTTAAAAAAACATTGGCTTTTTGCCCCATAAATTTACCGTATTCTTTATGAAATTTAATAAAATTATAAGAATTAAGGTTTTGTGCTGTTTCTAATTGCTTTTTTATTACATTGTCATACTCAAAAAAATCCGTTTTAATAATTTTGTATGAATAATTATTACCGGATTTCTCAAATTCACATAAGGCAAAATCAAGACCGTCAAGCGAGGTTCCGGACATAATACCGAGTATCGTTTTTTTAATTTTCATATTTTATGATTGACAGGTAAAATTAAGAAAATCATTTAAAATTTTGTTTTTTTCATAAAAAGTATGTATATTATCTGCAAGTCATCGGCTGAATTAGTTATTTCATTCATTCGATAACTTGCAGTCTGTCGGCTTAACACTTGCAAATTTAAGGATATTACGTATTTAAATATTTTTTAAAAAATTTTATTGAATTAATATCAGGGTAAAAGTTTTTTTATGTGTATTAATTTTAAGAAAAACAAATTTATTAATCAAAAATCTCTTATTATGAAAACTTTAAAATCAATTTTTCTTTCGGTAATTTTATTAACCGTATTTTTTTCTTCTTGTAAAAAAGATAAAGATGCACCTGCCTTACCGCCCGAATCGGCATTTGTTGCAAATTTTTCGGACTTCAACAACAATAAAACAGTTGCCGATACTACAATGGTCAATTGGGCACATTCTGCTTTTAACGTTGGTGTTTGGAATGTTATTATTACCGTGGGACTTGCCGTTCCGGTTGCGTCTTATGTTGAAGCGGTTAAAAACCATCCTGCCGACTATCAAGGAGATAATACTTGGCTTTGGACATATTCGTTCAATGTCGGTTCAAATTCTTTCACGGCTGAATTATACGGAGTGCTGAAATCTGAAACGATAGAATGGGAAATGTACATTACAAAAGCCGGTGAATACGAACACTTTCTGTGGTACAGCGGTGTAAGTAATCTTGACAATAAACACGGAACTTGGACATTGTACAATAAACCGACCGACCCTACCGAACTTCTCGGAATAGAATGGAACAGAACTTCCGACACTACCGGAAATATCAAATACACTAATATTGTTCCCGGAGGTGCAGAAAACGGAGGATACATTTTATACGGAAATGACAGCAACTCGGATTTGAATGCTTATTACAACATTTACAATAAAGGACAGGATAATTTAATTCAAATCGAATGGAATCAAACCGTTAAAAACGGCAGAGTGAAAGATGAAAATAAATTCGGCGACGATTTATGGCATTGCTGGGATGAAACACAACACGACGTTGATTGTAACTAACTCAATTTTTATACTTATTACCGTGTCGTTAATTTAAAGGTACGGTAATAAGTTTTATTCATAAATTAATTATTCTTACAATTATCTTAAAGCGTCATACTGAATTTATTTCACAATCTTATTATGCTGATTTACAACTAATTGCATAGATACTGAAACGAGTTCGGTATAACAAAATATACTTTTTAAATATACTCATAATTTTTGGTATGAAAAACTTGTTTTTAATAATTCCGTTGCTTTTTTTCATAAATTGCAAAAAACCGGAGAAAACGGAAACCGGACTTTTTACAAAAAATATAAGCATTGACGGAATAAACAGAAGATATGCAATTTATATTCCCGAAAATAAAGACAATGTACTGCTGCCTATTGTTTTTGAACTACACGGAGGGGGAATTTATATTGAAGATATGACAGGAGAAAGCGGTTACAAAACACCTTATAAATTATGGATGACTTTAGCTGACAATGATAAATTTATTGTAGTTTATCCGGAAGGATTAAACGGTGCATACGATAAACCGACTTGGAATGATTGCAGAGCAAACAGTATTGTCAGTTCCGATGCCGATGATGTCCGATTTATTTCAACTTTAATAAATGAAATTTCTTCAAATTATAACATTGATAAAACACGTATTTATGTTTCCGGAACATCAAACGGAGGATTAATGGCTTTACGACTTGCCGTTGAGCTGTCGGACAGAATTGCGGCAGTTGCGGCGGTTGCGGCGGCAATGCCAGATACTTCCGAATGCGGCTCACCTGTTAACCCGATTTCGGTATTATTTATGAACGGAACAGATGATAACCATCTTCCGTTTAACGGCGGGTTTGTTTCTAATCCGCCGAATCCTGATTTCGGTTCGGTATTTTCGGCAGAACAATCCGTAAAAATTTGGACTGATTTTGACCAAACCGATACTGTTCCCGTTAATTATAATTTTCCGGATTTAGATAACAATGACGGCGGAATTGTCGAAAAATTCAGTTATAAAAACGGACTTAACGGAACAGAAGTTGTTTTTTATAAAGTAAACGGAGGCGGACATTCGGCACCGAGCATAAAAGAGCAATATTCCGGTTTATTTGAAGAAAGTTTTAATAAACAAAACCACGACATTGAAATGACAACGGAAGTTTGGAAATTTTTTAAAGATAAAAGTCTATAAATTAATTTCTTTTAACAAAATATTGTCTTCCGATTTTGATTGAAATTCTTTAATATTTTTTAATCGTGTTTCAATTTCGGCATACACGGAGTTTTTTATGTATTTTGAAAAATCTTTTCCGAAATTTTCGTAATCGTTAATAACTTTTGCAACAGTCATATTTTCAATACTCGTTGCGGGTTGAAATGCGTATTTATCTTTCAACAATACTTGAGATACTATTCCGGCTTTTACCATATTATTCAAAATATATTCCGCTGTAAGAACCGGAAGCGTGCTTAATGTCGAAAGTTCTTGTAAAGTAGGAGCTTTTTTGCCTTTTTTAAAGAAATCAATAATAAAAAGGAGTAAATACAGTGCAACTTTTTTCTGATAATGAATACTTAATTTGTGAAGTATAAGCCCGGAACCTTTAAGTTTAACATTTTGCACCGCAAACGAAATTTCTGCCCCGAGCAAAACAACGAACCAAGCTGTTTGCAACCAAATTAAGAACAAGGGTAATGCGGCAAAACTTCCGTAAACGGCATTTATACGCGTAGCTCCTGATTGAAAATAAATATACAGTCCCTGAAAAATTTGAAAAATTGTTCCCGCCGTTATTCCTGCAATAACAGCCGAACGAAATGTAACTTTGGTATTAGGCATAATTAAATACAAAATCGTAAAAGCAATCCAAACAATAACAAAAGGAATAATTTTGGCAAATTTAAAAAAAAGCGGTGTTGCAAAATCGAACATACCGGTGTGTGAAAAATTCGATAATTGGGTAGAAATAAATAGCGTTGTGCTGCTCGCCATAATCATAAATATCGGACCGAGTAACATTATTGTCATATAGTCTGTAAATTTACGAATAATACTTCGCGACTTTTTGATGTCCCAAACCCGATTAAAAATACTTTCAATATTCGACAATAATTTTATAACCGACCACAATAAAAGAATAAAACCTAAGCCGGCAATAATTCCTCCTTTGGCAGTATCGAGCATAGTTCTTGTAAAATTAAGAATGTAATTAAGCACTTGTTCCTGCCCTTTTAAATTAGCCGTCAATTCTTCTTCAAGCATTTTGTCCATTCCGAAACCTTTTGCAATACCAAAGCCCAAAGCTAAAACCGGAACTATTGACAATAAAGTAAAATATGTTAAAGCAGAGGCGTTTACGCTTAATTTATCTTTTTTAAAACCCTGCACTCCCAATGAAACAGTACGTAAAAAATTTATTAAACGACGCATAGGTTTTGATTTTTTACTAATATCAATTGACCATAGTTCATTATTTATAAAATCTTTGATTTTTTGTATCTTTTTTTTCATCTTTTATTTAATTTTCATACAGAATATACAACAACAGTTCGATTTATTTTTGTATATATCAGAAAACTGCAACTTTGCAGAAATTTCACAAACAATTAATATAAAATCTTTCTTATAATTAAAATCAAAATTAATACTTTTTCGATGTACTTTATTAATAATCAATAATTATTCCTTAATTTTGTAAAAAATTAAAACTATGCGATATACTTTAATTATTGTTGCTTTATTTTTCGGCTTATACACTTCGGCTCAAAAATCTGTTTCCGGAAGAGTAACAAAAAGAGGCGGCGGAATTTTGGCAGGAGCAAAAATTTCGGCAAAAGATGCTCCTTCAATTTTTACTTTAAGTAACGAACACGGACAGTATAAAATTGATATTCCCGAAGAAGTCAGCAATTTGATTTTTTCTTATTCCGGAATGGCTGACAAAACAGTTAAAATTAAGGATTTTACAAACATCAACGTTAAGCTGACTCCGGCTCAATACAAAAAATTTCGATACGGATTCGGGATGTCTCTCGGCACATCACGTTTTTTAGTATTTACGGACGGAGTTAATAACACATCGGATACAACAAAAATTATTTTAACACCGATATCACTGCATGCCGATTTTTTTTACAGATTTCATAAGAATTTTGAACTGCAGACTGTTTTTGAAGACGGTTTAAATTTTGTAAAGTTAATAGATACATCTGCCGTTACAAATAATACAATATTAAACAGATTCACATTTTCTTTACTTATAAATTATCATATTAAGCTTGACAGAACCGGCAATCATTCGTTTTTTGCAGGTTTCGGACCTCAATACCAGCATTTAAGTTCTTTGAATACAAATGCCGTCGGTGTACGTTTTCAAACCGGTGTAAATATTAACAATTACGGAAAAACGACAAAATTATTTTTAGCCGTCGATGTATCAAACGGCAAATTCGGTTCGAAAAATATTTATGTTCCGGGTTTACCTTATAAATATTTGAGCAGCAGACTCGGAGTTACTTTTATTTTTTAAGCATTTTTTTCATATTTTCATATTCTTCCGACACATCGGCATTCTGAATACCTGAATATAAATCCTCGGAATGTGTATTTAAAAAGTCTCCTTTTTCTTCTTGTTTTAAAAGATTTTCTTTTAGTTTTTCCAGTCGTTTCAGTACTCCGGAGTCTCCGTAAAAAAAATCACTGATTTTATCTCTTCCGGAAGATTCCGAATGGGATTTTAAAAATTTATATTCACTTTCGTAATGGTCAATTTTGAGTCGTAAATCTTCAATTTTATCTTTTAAAAGTACTATTTCTTCATTATATTTCGGGATATTGGCTAAAACTGTTGCCAAGCGTTTTTCATACGATTTTTTAAATTTCAAAGCATTCATTGCAATTGTTTCGGCTGTTTTTTCGGATATTGAACTGTCTCCGGCATTTTTTACGGCATCTTCTGCTTTTTTAATATACTTCTGAATTTGTTCTTTGTATTCAACACTGTCTTTTTCTGCTCTTATTTTTAAGGCATTAAAATGTGCTGTTAAATTTTCTGTTTCTTTTAAATATGCTTTTAAATTGTTAAGCTCTTTTTCAAATTCTTTTAGGGGGCTTTGAGCTTTTTTCTTAATATCATTAAAAAACTTTTCCCCTTTGTCGTATGTTTTTCTTATAATTCCCATAGTGTTTTTTTAAGACAAAATGCCGAGCAATTCAGTATTTCACATTATCGTTCGGCACTTTCAATATGTTTATAAAAAATCAGGCAGAGAATTTGATAATTTCCTTCGAATATTCTCCTAATAATAATGATAATGAATTCAATGAGCCTGCTAATTCGTTCAAATCAAGGTTTTCGACTTGCAGTGTGTCTCTGAATAAAACATTTTTACCGTCATCACTTAAAACAAATGCACCGTGGAGAATATCGTGATTTTTCTTTAATAATGCCTTATACATTTCGATATCGTCATTTTTAACTTTGAAAAGAAGTTGTTCCATAATTAAAATAGGGTCGTCAACAACAATTACCATATTTTTAATACCTTCATCTTCCTTATCAATTACAAAAAAACCTTCTCCTTCACTTTCATTAATAATTGAATAGCTTAATTCATTCAAATATTCTTTAATTTTCGAGAAATAATTACTCATAATACGTCAATTTTGATTAATATTTATTTTAGCATTCAAATATAAGAATTTGTTTGTAAAAACGGAAATTAAACTTATAAAATTATTGTTATTGCAGTGAAGGAAAAAAGCCGACGGTGTCTAACTTTAATACAGGAGTAGATTGAATATTACTTTTATGTAATTTTCTGTCAACAATATAAAAATCAAAATAAATTGAATCATAGGGAAGATTTCCGTCTCCGTTGTATGAAAAATTAATGTTAATATATAAATCGGCAATCAATGTTTTATTTTGACCTTGCGGCTCAACATAAGGAATTCTGAAATTTCGCTGTTTGCTTGAATCCACTTTTATTGTATCACCGTTTATTATTTCATAGAGTGTTGTAAATAAATCATTTGAATACAAGCTGTCGGGATGAAAAATACCTGCACTGTCACTTTCTTCAAGGCCGATATCACCGTCGCCGTCAATTAATCCGAATTTCAAACGATAAACTTTATTTGTATTACCCAGCAAATCAACAGAATCTTTCAACTGAACCTGTTCAAACTGAATTTGCGGTTCCGGAGGGTATTGTTTCGGCTTCGGGCAAGCTGTTAATACAGTTAAAAATATAATTAATAAAAAAATAATACGATATTTACTTTTTAAATACATTATCTTTTTTCTTTCTTTTTATTCCTGAAAAACAGTTTTAAAGGCACACCGTTAAAATCATAATGTTCTCGCAATCTGTTTTCTAAAAATCGTTTATATGATTCTTTTACATAATTCGGCATATTACAAAAAAATGCAAATGTAGGCGAATATGTCGGTAATTGTGTAACGAATTTTATTTTAATATATTTTCCTTTGTGTGTCGGCGGCGGATTATTTTCGATTTCTTCCAGCATCACTCTGTTTAGTTCGGCAGTAGGAATTCTTCTTTTTCTGTTTTTATAAACGTGTAAAGCTGTTTCAATTGCTTTATAAATACGTTGTTTTGTTAATGCTGAAACAAATAAAACCGGCACATCATTAAACGGAGCCAATTTTTCTCTTACTTCTGCCTCATATTTTTTTAAAGTATTTGTTTCTTTTTGCAGTAAATCCCATTTATTTATAAGGACTACAACTCCTTTGCTGTTTTTTATAATAAGATTAAATATAGCCAAATCCTGTGCTTCTACACTTCTTTCCGCATCAATCATTAATAAACAAACATCGGAATGTTCAATTGCTTTTACGGCACGCATAACCGAGTAATACTCAATATCTTCAAAAACTTTATTTTTTTTTCGTATACCTGCAGTATCTACCAAAACAAATTCATAACCGAATTTATTGAAACGCGTATTAACCGTATCTCTTGTTGTGCCTGAAATATCGGTTACAATATTTCGTTCTTCTCCGAGAAAAGTATTAATTAACGAGGATTTTCCGGCATTCGGTCTGCCCACAATCGCAAATTTGGGTAATTCCTCTTCTTCTTCATTAATTTCGTAGGCAGGAAATGCTTTTACAACCTCATCCAATAAATCTCCGGTTCCGGAACCGTTTATTGATGAAATATTATACAGCTCTTTCAAACCGAATTTATAAAAAACATGAGATTCGTATTGTAAATTTGAATTATCTACTTTATTAACAATTAAAAAAACCGGCTTTGTAGTTTTTCTCAGCATTTTAGCTACCGACTCATCTAAATCCGTAATTCCTGTAGTAACATCAACCACAAATAAAATAACATCTGCTTCTTCAACGGCAATTAATACCTGTTTTCTTATTTCTTCTTCAAAAATATCATCCGACCCGTGAACATAACCTCCGGTATCTATTACCGAAAATTGTTTCCCGTTCCACTCCGATTGTCCGTAATGTCGATCTCTGGTAACACCGCTCGACTCATGAATTATTGCTTTCTTTTGCTGTGTCAAACGATTAAAAAGAGTGGATTTACCTACATTAGGTCTCCCTACTATTGCTGCAATATTTGCCATACTTTGGTATATATTTTGCAAAGATAAGAAAATTAAGATGAATAACAGGAGTAAAAAATTTCAATTCTCTTAAAATTTATTTTAAAACAGAATAAAAAATATCTATGAAACATTATGATTTTAAATTATTTATATATAAATTTGCGAATTATTTCAAACAACCGACTAAACAATAAAATTACTATGGCTTTAATTTTTTAATAATAATGTCATGAGAGCGAAAAAATATCAATTTAATCCTGATACGTTAACTTATGAACTTCAAAAGCCTGAGTTTTCGAGAATGTTCTTCAAATCATTCTTGCCTAAGTTCCTTGTTTCTTTGGCTGTAGGCATTTTGTTCTTTTATGTTTTTTCTGTTTATATTAAAAGTCCGGATGATTTTTTGGCATATGAAAACAGTAATGTTTTAAAACTGAAATATGAGCTTCTTAATAAAGAACTTGACTATACTGTTAAAACCTTAGCAGAGCTTCAACATCGCGATGATGATGTTTACAGAATGATATTTCAAACCGAACCCATTCCTGCATCAAAAAGAAGAGCCGGTTTTGGAGGCAGCACTCGGCCTAAAATATTTACAAATATAGAAAACTCTGATTTACTGAACAGTACCATTCAAAAAACTGATATATTATCAAAAGTTATGTTGGTTCAATCCGAATCTTACAATGAACTCTTTGATTTGGTTAAAAATACCGAAAAATTAGCTTCTTGTATACCTGCCATTCAGCCAATAGCTTTAGATGACTTAACTCGATTCGGATCTTCTTTCGGAATGAGATTTCATCCCATATTAAAAATTTGGAGAATGCATGACGGTGTTGATTTAACTGCTCCGAGAGGCACTAAAATACATGCTGCCGGTGACGGTATTGTTTTCAGAGCATCTAATTCACACGGAGGATACGGAAATGTTGTTAAAATAAATCACGGATTCGGATATGTTACGGTATATGCTCATATGAGTAAGATACTTGTTCGTCCCGGTCAGCGTGTAAAACGAGGTGATGTTATCGGATTAGTTGGAAGTACAGGTTTATCGGAAGCTCCTCATTTACATTATGAAGTACGAATTAACGGTCGTCCGGTAAATCCGATTAATTTTTATTATGAAGATTTAACAGATGCAGAATATTACAAAATGATTGAAGCTTCTTCAAAAGCAGAGACACATATTTATGAATAAATAAATTCGGGAGATTTTTTAAAAAAACTCTTCAATTCCTGTTTATCTGAAGAGTTTTTTTTGAACATAAATGATTTTAATTTTACAAATTCAATACGATATAATAAAAGAATGGGATTATTCAGCTTTTTAAATAAAGAAATTGCCATGGATTTAGGCACGGCGAACACAATCATAATTGAAAATGACAAAATTGTTGTAGATGAGCCGTCAATTGTTGCTATAGGAGAAGGCGATAAATTAATTGCTTTGGGACATAAAGCGAGGCAAATGCACGGAAAAACACATGAAGGAATCAGAACAATAAGACCTTTAAGAGACGGAGTGATTGCTGATTTTATGGCAGCTGAATTAATGATTCGCGAAATGATAAAAATCGGAACTTCAAAATCTAAGTTTTTTTCTCCTTCTTTAAAATTAGTTGTTTGCATCCCTTCGGGAAGTACTGAAGTTGAAATAAGAGCGGTAAGAGATTCCTCAGAACATGCCGGTGCGAGAGAAGTTTATATGATTTATGAACCGATGGCTGCAGCTTTGGGAATGGGTGTTGATGTTCAAGCTCCTTCCGGAAATATGGTTGTCGATATCGGCGGGGGAACAACTGAAATTGCCGTAATTTCATTAGGCGGTATAGTCAGTAATAAATCCATTCGCATTGCAGGTGATGATTTTACTCAAGATATTCGTGAATATATGCGACACCAACACAATATTAAAATTGGCGAACGCACAGCAGAAAAAATTAAAATTGAAGTCGGAGCTGCAATGGATGATATTGATAATGTTCCTGATAAATTTATAGTAAGAGGACCGCATCAAATGACGGCATTACCGATTGAAATTCCAGTTTCACATGAAGAAATTGCTCATTGCCTTGATAAATCTCTTGCAAAATTAGAATTAGCAATTATTAATGTTTTAGAAAAAACACCGCCTGAATTATATGCCGATGTTCATCTGAAAGGAATATTTTTAACAGGAGGCGGTGCTCTGTTAAGAGGCATAGATAAGCGATTAACAGAAAAAACAAATATTAAATTCCATATTGCAGAAGACCCGCTACATGCCGTAGCAAGAGGTACAGGAATTGCGTTAAGGAATATTGAAAATTTTAAATTTTTGATGCGTTAAAATTTTTTATTGAGTATGATCGAGAAATAATATGAAAGAATTTATTAATTTTATAAAAAGTGCTCATTTTTTTCTTTTATTTCTTGTTTTAGAATCTTTTTCAATTTTTTTAATTGTAAAAAATACAGATAAAAAACTTGTATTCTTAAATTCTGCCAATTCTGTTTCAGGTTTTTTTCATAAAGAAAGTTCATATATCTCAGACTATTTTTCTTTAAGAACTGATAACCAAAGATTAATAAAAGAAAACAATCGCCTGAAAAATTATATTACTCTGTTAAAACCTAAAAAACATCTGTTCTCTGCAGATTTAGAAAATATCGGTTATTATTATAAATATGCAGAAGTTGTAAAAAATTCCGTAAACAAACCGAATAATATCCTTACGGTAAACAAAGGAAGTTCTGACGGAATATATGAAAACATGGCTGTTGTTTCTGATGAAGGCATTGTAGGCATTACAGCAATAATCGGGAAAAGATATACAACCGTAATTTCTGTTTTAAATTCCAAATTGGGAATAAGTGCAAAAATTAAACGAACAGGTTTTCACGGAATTATTAAATGGGACGAAAAAAATCCTGAATATGTTTTATTAACCGATATTCCGGTTTACACATCTTTGTATAAAGGTGATGAAGTTGTTACAGGAGGTTATTCAGCAATATTTCCGGAAGGGATGAAAATAGGAACTGTTTCAGAATTTAAAAAAGACAAACAAAGCACTTTCTTTATTATAAAGGTTAAATTAAGTCAAGATTTCAGAAAACTCAACAATGTCTATTTAGTTGACTACAAGGGACGTAAGGAACGTATTCAAATAGAAGACAGTACTTTTGCCCGTTACCGATTCAA
Organism: Bacteroidota bacterium; assembly: GCA_024277895.1. Classification (GTDB taxonomy): domain Bacteria; phylum Bacteroidota; class Bacteroidia; order Bacteroidales; family JAADGE01; genus JAADGE01. Next base: position 54,857 of record JAJRUH010000125.1, read on the forward strand.
TAATTCTGATTAATAAGTAAATCTATAAGAATAAGTGATTGTCGGGAAAAAAGGCAAATTTGTATATTTTACAAGTTGATTGGTTGCACTGTTCGTTAAAACACTTCTTTTATAATCAATTAAATCAGGATTCTTGCGATTATACACATTATATATATGTATGCCGAAAGAATTATTATTGAGCTTATAATCGGCACCAATATCCAAACGATGGTATGCCGGTAACCTGAAATCATTTCTTGTAAACGGAGCACCTTGTATATAATCCGTTAAATACATTGTACTTGCATCGGGAACCGTACCCGTTCCGAGTCTTCCGTTATTATATTCGTAAGGAATGTAATATTGTTTTTTTAAAGTTACGTATTTCCCCGATTGATAAGTCCAATTCAGAAAAAAGTTTAAATTTTCATTTAAGGCATAAGTTAATTTCAGGTTAAAATCATGCCTGCTGTTATTTCGGTATGAATAAGATTCTCCGAAATTAATATTGTCTGATTTCAGCATAAAATCGGAAATTGTATGCCCTATATTAATTTCAAAACCTTTGTATTTTTTATATAATACGATTCTTATTCCGGTATAATTTCCGGTAGCGAGAGTTACTCTTTCGTCAGTATTCATTCCTGTTAAGATAACTTTTCCCGGAAAATCAAAATAGCTGAAATTATCTTTATATTCAAGCATATTTGCAATATTATCATAAAACAAGGTTCCTTTAAGTTTTATATCAAAGGGCAAATTCAAATTCGCTCCGACTGCAAAATGATTTGTTATCTGCGGTAAAATATTTTTTGATTACGGAATAAAAATATCGGCACTTAAACCGGCATCACTTCCGGAAAGATAATGAACATACTCTTTATGATACGCATATGCCGCATGAATCGATAAAAATTTAAAAACTCTGTAATCAGCGAATATTCGCGGTTCTACAGAAAAATATGTATTTTTATTATTCACAAAAGCAGAAAAACGAATCCCTCCGTTTATCATTAAAATATCACTCACTTGAAATTTATCACGTGCATAAATCGCATATTCCTGTGCATTAACTGCATCCGCCACCCAATTAGTATCAATATTATTCGGATGTTCAAAATCGTTTAATGTCAGTTCTGCATTTATCGGTCTGAAATGATAATTCTCTGCCTTCGCACCTAACAATAATTTATGTTGATTATCAATATTATATGAGACATCTGATTTTAATGAAACATTACCGTTTCCGGAATGATAAACCGCATTATAACGATTTATATATGAACTTGTTGAGCCTGTCAAACTTGTTGAATCACCGGTAAACGTATTTTTTAAGTCATATCGGCTGAATATTAATGCTGATGAAAAAATAAATTTTTCAGAAAAGATGTGTGTAAAACCCATGGTTGAAGCCGTGTTTCCGTAACTTGAAATAATATCTCGTTTTATACCGTAAGTATAAATACTGTCTTGAATTTCCTCCGAGACTCCTGTTTTTAATCTGTTATAATTATGAAAAAAACTTACATAAAAGATATTTTTATCGTTTAATTTATGCGTATATTTCAAATTCAAATCCCAAAAATTCGGTTGCGACCAATATTCTTCGCCTACACTGTTATCTTTCAAAAATAAATTCGTAAACGGATTGTTTAAATAGCTTTTTCGTGCCGAAACAAAAAACGATGATTGGTTTTCAATAACAGGTCCCTGTGCACTGATACCGACACCGAACAGACTAAAATCAGTTGTTCCAGAATAATCGATCATACTACCCTCTTTAACTTTAATATCCAAAACCGGAGCAAGATGATTACCATATTCGGCAGGAAAATTTGCCGTATAAAAATTATAATCCTGTACACTTTTTTTAGTTATAAAGGGCATCAGTCCGAAATATTGCTGCGGCATATATATTCGAGCCCCGTCAAGATAAATCATTTTTCCGAAAGCCCTGTTATTATCACTCAAAAATAACTTATCAATTGTTTTCTTTTGGGTCTTTTTTATAGGGATTATAAATAATTTCGGTTGGAATGTATCCTTTTTATCGGCACCGCCGGCATAAATCAGTTTATTATTGCCGATTAATTGATTTTTATCCGGTTTCCAATTAATGGAATCATCTTCTATTTTAACTTCAGAAATATCAGTTTCCGATACAAGATTGACAATTAAAGCCGTATCATTTTTTAAGTTAATATCAAAAACCGTATCCCGATAACCGATATATGCAACTTTCAATAAAATATGCTTTTTCGAGAAATTTAAGCTGAAAAAACCTTCTGTATCTGTGGCAGTTCCAATCGTAACATCACCAAGTTCAAAAACAGCGGCACCCGGTATCGGTTCATTTGTCTTTGCATCTTTCACAATTCCGTTCACTGTAATTTCTTGCGAATATGTAAGTTGATACAGAAATATTAAAATAAAAATAAATGCACTTTTTTTCATCAGGGTTATTTTATTAAGTCTTTATTGTTTTTAAAACGTGAATAAATATTTTTAGTATGCAAAGATAAATTTTAAAAAGTTAAAAATATTTAAAATTTAACAGATGTATTTTTTTGTGAAATGTGATTAAAATCACCGTGATGACATTTCTAAAATCATATATTTGCACTATAATATCTTTAAATTATGAAAAATACAATTCTGATATTGTTAATTTTGGTTATTGTTAAAAGTGCTTTCTCTCAAAACAGTTCAAAAGTAAATAACGGAGTTATTGAAGTTGATGCCGAAACTTTTGATAAACTGATACAAAAAAATGACGGGACTTTTTTGGATGTTCGTACAAAATCGGAATACGATGCCGAACATATTGCAGGTGCGGGACAATTAAATTTTTATGCACTTAATTTTAAGAAAAAATTGTTGATGCTTCCGAAAAATAAGCCGGTTTATTTGTATTGTAATACGGGATACAGAAGTCAAAAAGCCGGAGAATTTTTGGTAAAAAACGGATATACAAAGGTTTACAATGCTGAACACGGAATTATGGAAAGGAATTTAAAAGAACTTCCCGTTGTTGAAGGGGATAAATCGCAGCTTGACAAGGCAAATTTTATGACTGTTTCCGATTATTCAAAATTAATAAATTCTGACACACTTGTTTTTATTGATTTTTATGCCCCTTGGTGCGGGCCTTGTCGTAAAATGATGCCTATGATTGACAGCTTAAAAACTGAATATTACGGCAGAATTAAAATTGTAAAAGCAAATTCCGACGTAAGTAAAAAATTGGTGAAAGAGTTAAAACTTATAGGTGTTCCGTATCTGACTTTATACAGAAACGGTAAATTGTTGTTTGAAAAGTACGGATATATAACACGAAAAGAATTAGTAAAAGTTTTTGAGAAATTTCTAAAATAATATTGAGTTCGGGTTATTAAATTCTTTTCTGTTAATTTTATGCGGAAAACAGCGGAAAAATTTTTATAATTAGATACTTTTATGTCATAAAATAAGAATATGACAGATGACCAAATTTATTCAGGAAAAATAAAAACGCCTTTAGGAGATATGCTTGCCTGTGTTTCGGATGAGGGATTGTATCTTTTGGAATTTACCGACAGGAAAAAATACGACAGACAAATAAACGGCTTGAAAAAATATTTTAATTCGGAAATTGCAGAAGGAGAACACTTTTTCATTACAAAAGTTCAAAATCAAATGAATGAATATTTTTCGGGAAAACTAAAGGTATTTAAAATTCCTTTAATATTCTCCGGTACTGATTTTCAGAAAAAAGTTTGGAATGCTCTGTCAGAAATTCCTTACGGAAAAACCGTTTCATACTCGGATATTGCAAAAAGAATTAAAAATCCGAAAGCCGTTCGTGCAGTTGCAAATGCCGTTGCTGCAAATAAAATTGCAATTATTATTCCCTGCCACAGAGTGACAGGGAAAAACGGAACACTTACCGGCTATGCTTCCGGATTGGATAAAAAGAAATTTTTATTGGATATTGAAAAAAACGTATAGTTTTATTTTCCCTTTTTATTCATAAAACACAAAAGAAATTATAAATTTGAGAAAAATTTTAACCAATTAATTTTACCCTTATGCCCGACAATGCCCCTTCAATATTAATAATTTACACCGGCGGTACCATCGGTATGATTGTTAATCCTGAAACAGGTTCATTTAAACCCTTTGATTTCAACAGTATTTCAAAACAAATTCCGACTTTAAAAAGTTTCGGTTATAGCCTTGAAACAATTTCTTTTGAAAAACCTATTGATTCTGCAGATCTAAAACCCGATACTTGGGTAAAATTAGTAGAAATACTAAAAACACACCATTCAGAATTTGACGGATTTGTAATTTTACACGGCACCGATACTATGGCTTATACAGCTTCGGCTTTAAGCTTTATGCTGCAAGATTTTCATAAACCCGTAATTATTACAGGTTCTCAATTACCGGTTGAAATGCTCAGAACCGACGGCAAAGAGAATCTCATTACTGCCGTAGAAATTGCTGCTGCAAAAAAAAACGGTTTACCTATAGTTCCTGAAGTTTGTATCTATTTTGATAATAAACTTTTAAGAGGAAACAGAACAACAAAAATCAATGCCGAATATTTTGATGCTTTTAATTCGCCAAATTATCCTTATTTGGCAGAAGCCGGAATAACAATTAATTATGATACTAAATATATAAAGTATCCGGAATATAATAAAGTTCCGGCTGTTCATAAAAATATTGACACAAATATTGCTCTTATAAAATTATTTCCCGGTATTTCGGAACCCTACTTAAAAAGTATTTTTTCAACTGACAATATAAAAGGTGTAATTATTGAATCCTACGGATCGGGAAATGCCCTGACTGACGGATGGTTTGTAAACTTACTTACTGAAGCTGATAAAAAAGGTATTATTATTTTAAATATTTCACAATGTGTCGGCGGCACTGTAGATATGGGGAAATACGAAACCAGCAGACAATTAATCGGAGCAGGAGTAATAAGCGGTTACGATATGACAACAGAGGCTGCCGTAACAAAATTAATGTATCTTCTCGGCTTAAAAATGAGTATTAAAGAAGTTAAAACTTATTTACAAGTTTCAATTGCCGGTGAATTAACAAAATAATATATAACCGGATACGTTATAATTACAGTAGATTTCAGTTAATAAAATAAGCGTTATTTTTAATAATTTTTTTTGATAATAAAAAAAATGTTTAACTTCGTCAACTGAAAAAACCGTTTCCGGCTAACTTCTCAGGAGAGGTGTCCGAGCGGCTTAAGGAGCACGCCTGGAAAGCGTGTATACACATTAACGTGTATCGAGGGTTCGAATCCCTCTCTCTCCGCTTGCAGACGGTAAATTGTATAATTATTTAAAAAATAAATTTAAAAGACATGAAAAAGTTATTTGCATTGGCAGCAATTCTGGGAATGTTTATGTTTGGCGTTCAGCAACAAACTTATGCTCAAAAAGCAGAAAGTGATTCTGCCTCAACTGTTCAAACCGATGATGCAACCGTTACGGATAATGCCGCTGACAAAACAGTTGCAACAACAAATGATGCACAGAAGGAAGGAGAATTTCACAAAAAAATTAAAGAAAAATTTATTGAAGGCGGTCCGTTCTTTATGAGTTTTATATTAATTGCTTTTATTTTAGGCTTAGCTCTTTCTATTGAAAGAATTATATACCTGAATTTAGCTACAACAAATACAGAAAAACTTCTGACTAATGTTGATGATGCCCTTGAATCCGGCGGAGTTGAAGCAGCTATGGAAGTTTGCAGAAACACAAGAGGTCCTGTTGCAAGTATTTTCTACCAAGGTCTCAGCAGAGCTGATCAAGGCATTGATGTTGTTGAAAAATCTGTTGAATCATACGGAAGTGTTCAAATGAGTTTACTCGAAAGAGGGTTTACCTGGATTTCCTTATTTATTGCACTTGCACCAATGTTGGGTTTTATGGGTACAGTAATCGGAATGATTGATGCATTTGATAAAATTCAGGCAGCAGGTGACGTAAACGCAGGATTGGTTGCCGGCGGTATTAAAATTGCGTTGATTACAACCGTATCAGGTTAGATTGTTGCAATGATACTTCAAATTTTCTATAACTACATTGCTTCAAAAATTGACGCATTAGTCAGTAATATGGAAGATGCATCTATCTCATTAATTGATATTTTAGTAAAATATCAAAATAAATAAATATTATTTTAATTTATAAATTACGCAGCTATGACTGATAATATAGCCAAAATTACGAAGATATTACTTTGGGTTTTAATCGCATTATCGCTTTTCTATGCTATTATGTTGTTCGTCAACGCATCAGCAGATAATCCGAAATGGATTGTAAACTCATTAACATATACTGAAGTATTACTCTATATTGCTGTCGGTGCGGTCGTTTTATTCTCTCTGTTTAATTTTATTTTAAATTTGATAGCTCGACCGAAAAAAGCTTTGCTTTCATTAATCCCGATAGTAATTTTAGGAGTTGTATTTTTAATTGCATATTCATATGCCTCAGATAAAGTACTGTATATGCCGACTTACGAAGGAACTGATAATGTTCCCGGAATTTTAAAATGGTCGGGTGCGGGTTTAATTACCGCATATATATTCTTTGGTCTTGCAATACTTTCTATTTTATATGCAGAAATTGCAAAACTTTTTAAATAACTATTCATACGAGAAAGTATGCAGGAATTTTCTTACATACTTTCTCTAATTTAAAAATAAATACCCATGGCAAGAAGACCCTTACAAGAAATAAATGCAGGTTCAATGGCCGATATTGCTTTCTTATTGCTTATATTCTTTTTGGTAACAACAACTATGAGTACGAATACCGGTATGCAACGAAAATTACCGCCGCCGCCGGATCCGAAAATAAAAAATGATGAAGCTAAGGTAAAAGAAAGAAATGTTATGGTTGTATTGATTAATAAAGATAATAACATCGCTATTAAAGGCAAACCGATTCAATTAAAAGATATTTGTGCTAAAACAAAGCTTTTTTTCACAAATCCTAATAATGATAAGAATTTACCCGAAAAGAAAATAAAAGACATTCCGTTTTTCGGTAAGTATCCGGTTTCAAAAGGTATTATTTCTTTACAAACGGACAGAGCCACAAATTACGGAAAATATTTGAAAGTAAATAATGAATTGGTTCGTGCTATTGATGAATTGAGAGATGAGAAAGCAATGCAAAAATTCGGCATGACATTTGATGAATTGGGTAAAGTTAATAAAGATGAACAAAAAGCCGTAAGCAAAATTTATCCTTTAAATATTTCGGAAGCAGAACCAAGAAGAATTACGGCAGGAGCCGGTAAATAATTAATTTTTTAAATTAATAAAATCTAAAGTAAATGGCAAAATTTGCAAGAAAAGGAAAAGGCGGTACACCTGCAATTTCCACAGCATCTCTACCCGATATTGTTTTTATGTTGTTGTTCTTCTTTATGACAGTAACGACTATGAAAGAAGTTGATTTAAAGGTTATTATAAAAAAACCACATGCAACAGAAGTCAAGAAACTGCAAAATAAATCTTTGGTAAAATATATAAATATCGGTGTTCCGATAGCAAAATATCAATCAAAATTCGGTAAAGAACCAATTATTCAACTGAATGATGCATTCGCCAATGTAAGTGATATCGGACCCTGGGTTGATGCCGTAAGAGGTGATATGGATGCCGAAAACAGAAGTAAGATGACAACAGCATTAAGAATCGACAAAAATGCCAGAATGGGTATTGTTACGGATGTGAAACAAGAACTAAGAAAAGCTAAAGCATTAAAAATTACATATATTGCTGATAAAACAACTAAAAAAGATTTCTTTTTGAATTAACAAATAACTTTAAATAGGGCTTGCTGAAAAACGCTAATATGTTTGTGTCTCAGTTACTTATAATTATTTACATATACGAATACAAGGTTTTTAATTCATTTCACCCTATTTTCTTGCACTTGTGTAAAATATTTTAGCTGCCCACAGGCACATCATCTTTCAAATTTCTCTTATTTCGTAGTATTTATATACAACTTCAAACTAGAAGATTGAAATCTAATGCACCTGTGAGCTTTTCAGCAAGCCCTAAATACATAAAAAACGACTTAAATAAATAAAGTCGTTTTTTTTTATTCAATCCAATCTATTGTAAAATATTAAGATAAAAAAATACCGTATTCTGTTTGAATACGGTATCAAATATAATATTTCATTTTTTTATTTTTCAATAGCTTTATCTACGCCTGAAAGTTTTGCTTTTAGAGCAGCTAATGCTTCAGAGCCGCCTCCTGTAGATTCTTCTAAAACACTGTCAATTTCTTCATCAATACTTTGATTCTCAAAAGCAATATCTGCATAGGATTCAGCCAAAGCTTCGTCTTGTTCCACTTTTTCTTTCATACGTTCGAGCATTGCAACCGTTCCGTCAGCATCAATATTTGCCAATTGTTTATTAACCGTTTTTGTTGCTTTGCTAACTTTAGCCCTTGCTTTAAGTGTTTTAGCTTCATTTTCCCATTTAGAAATATGTGCTCTCAAACGATCAATCGTATGGTCTAATTTTGCCACCTGAGCATCGTAAGTTTTTTGAGTTTGAAGTGCTGTTTGTAAACTTTGAGCAGCTTGTTCTTTTTCATCTAAAGCTGAAGTTGCCAAACGATCGGCATCTGCCTGATCAACAGTACCTTTTTCAGCTCTTTTAATTAAAGCTATTGCTTTATTTTCATATTCAGCCATTTTATTTCGATATTTATTTGCATCATTTTTTGCTCTGATAGCCAATGCTTTAACCTCGGCTAATGCTTTAATACTTTCATCAAGTTTGCCTTTCATATCGCGAATACCTTGTTCGGTCATTTTTACCGGATCTTCGAGCATATTAACTGCTGCATTTGCTTCTGCTTGTCCGATTTTAAATAATCTTTTGAAAAATCCCATCTTTCTGATATTTTAAGTTTATAATTAATTTTCGTAAAGGTATTAAATAAAAAATTAATGCCAAAATAATTGGCATTAAAAACTCGAATATAATATTTCAGATTTTATTAACATTCGTCTTCTTTCCGCTTAATGCTGAAAACACCTCTGCCGAAAGCAATAATTTTTCCCTTTTCATCCGGATGAAAAATTTTCATTTCAGTTACAATAGATCGACGTCTTTTACTCAGCACTTGTCCTTCAGCAATAATTGCTTTTGCTTTTCCGGGTCTGACATAATCAATACGCATATCAATGGTTGCTACATCATCATCCGGCGAGGTCATATAAGTCATTGCCGCAACTCCGCCCGCCAAATCAACGGCTGTTGCGGTATAACCGCCGTGTAATCTTTTAGAACGCGGATCTCCAATAAATTCTTCACGATAAGGAAAAAAAAGTTTCACATATCCTTCCTCAATTTCTAAAACTTTAACTCCGATAAATTTTGCCATCGGAATTTTTTGTTCCACAACATCAATAAATAATTTTTTTACTGTATCTTTCATAATAATAAGTACAATTTATTGTAAGTTTTCAATCAAAGTTATATGCAAAGTTAATGAATTTTACTTTGACGCATAATAAACACTCGAAATACCGAAAGAAAAAATTCTATAATCTACGGAAGAGAAACCGATTTTTTTAATGACAGAACAAAGTTCTTTTCCGTAAGGAAAAGCATTAACCGATTCGGGCAAATAAGTATATGCAGATTTATCTTTTGAAAATAATTTACCGAAAAGCGGCAAAATATATTTTGAGTACAAGCTGAAAGTTTGTTTAACGGGGAATTTCTCGGGTTGCGAAAATTCCAAAATAATAAGTTGTCCCGAAGGCTTTAAAACCCGATACATCTCTTTTAATCCCTTTTCCAAACTTTCAAAATTCCTGACACCGAATGCAGCAGTAACCGCATCAAAATAATTGTCGGGAAAAGCTAAATTTTCCGAATCACCTTTTTGGAATTCAATAAATTGCGAAAGTCCTTTTTTTCGGATTTTATCCTCTCCCACTTTCAGCATTCCTTCGGAAATATCAATCCCGATAATTTTTTCGGGTTTTATTCTTCGAAATATTTCCGCAGCAAAATCTCCGGTTCCGGTAGCAACATCTAAAACAATTTCAGGTTGTGATTTTTCCAACAATCGAATTGATTTTCTTCGCCAGATTTTATCAATATTCAAAGACAAAAAATGGTTTAAAAAATCATATTTATGAGCAATATTATCAAACATTTCCGCAACTTGCTTTTTTTTCCCGGCTTCGGAATTTTTGTAGGGTATTATTTTTTCTGCTTTATTCAAAATCTCAATTTATATATTTGGAAACAAAATCATTCGAAAAGTATCTCATCCGAGAATGTTACTATAATTTTTTTTCAGCGATTGCAAAGATAACAAATTAAAGGATTTATAATAATTTCAGTTAAAATGCAAAAATAAATTTATCAAAAATTACGAATAATATTTTCAAGAAAAAATAAATTCCCGTACCTCTTTAATCGTATCTCTTACTTCAATATTACAACGTTTAAATTTTTCTTTAGGATGATGTCCGTATGACACTGCAAGAGCCTTAATATCAAGCGTTTTCGCCACATCGCAATCATGAGTTGTATCGCCTATAAGAAGAATCTCATCTGATGTTAATCCTATTTTTTCAATTAATTGTCTCCCTATTTCAGTTTTCCCGCCGGCATAATGGTCATTAAGTCCGAAAATATTTTCAAAATAATATGAAATGCCGAATTTTTCAAGTTCTTCATCCAATTGTTCTTTTTTTCTTGCCGACAAAATTGATTGTTTTATTTCGGCTTCGTTAATTCCTTTCAACAATTCGGGAATACCGTCGTGCAATTTTGTATTTTTACTTCTTAAATCGTATTGAATAATAAATTCCGTTCCTACTTTTTCAAAACTTTCATCCGCAAAATTAAATCCTATTCGTTCGTAGTAATTTTTTACGGGAAAATCAAACAATTTGCGATAGGTATCGACAGTCATTTCAGGAAGATTTCTTGCTTTAAGCATTTCGTTAATAATCTCTGTACAAAGCCCGACATCATCTAATAAAGTGCCGTTATAATCCCATATAATATGTTTATATTTCATAAGTTAAGTATAAAGAAAAAAAGCTGAAAATTGATATTCGTCATCTTTCATTACCGGAATAAAATTACTTTTGTAAAATTATTTTCAAACTTAAAAAAAAATCAAATGAACAAAAAATTATTAATCTTTAAAAAGACAGAAATTTTTAAACATTGGAAAAATACAGCATGGAGTACATTCAGCAGCATCGGAAAACACATAATCATATCAGCATTACCCCTCGCCTATTTCACGGCTTCGGCATTTACTTCCGCAGCTCAGACAGATACTCTTCAAATGCAAGAGGTTCGGATAAATTCATCGCGTATTCCGACAATATATTCAGAAACGGCGCGGATAATTTACACCATTGATAAAAAAGAAATTGAAGCTATGCCAGTTCACAGTTTGCAGGGTTTAATAGAATATGTTGCAAGTGTTGATGTTCGGCAAAGAGGCAGCGAAGGTGTTCAGGCAGATATAAACATCAGAGGCGGTAATTTCGACCAAACTTTAATTTTGCTGAACGGATTTAAAATGAATGATGTGCAAACAGGGCATCACAATATGAACCTTCCGGTTGAAATTGAAAACATTGAAAAAATTGAAATTCTTGAAGGTCCGGGAAATCGAATTTTCGGAATTAACGCATACAGCGGAGCTATCAACTTTATTACCGACAACCAAACAGCCAAACAACTGCAAGCCGGCATTTTTGCCGGACAACACAACTACTTCGGCGGCAATATCAACATTTCTCATACCTATAAAAAATTCAGTAATTATCTTTCGGCATCTTATAAAAAAAGCGACGGTTATTTAACAGACAGTATTAACGATACAGACTTCAGGATATTAAATATATTTTACCGAAACCGACTAAATACTAAAGTTGCAAACTTCTCATTACAAGCAGGATATACCTATAAATCCTTCGGTGCAAACAGTTTCTACACACCAAAATATCCGTGGCAATACGAAGAAACCAAAACAAGTTTTGCCGCATTAAAATCAGAAAAACAAGGGACACATTATAAAATTACTCATCGCATTTCTTTAAGAAGGCATCAAGACCGATTTGAACTTTTCAGAGAAGATAGATACAAACACACAGGCAAATATTTTATTGACGGCACGGATACGGCAAAATACATTCCGGGCATTTACGAGGCTTGGAATTATTACGGCGGACATAATTATCATTTAACCTATAATTTCGGCACAGAACTAAAATTAAATTTTGATACAAAAATCGGAAAATCGGCAATCGGAGCAGAATATTCTTATGCCGAAATAAAAAGCAATGTTTTAGGAGAACCGCTTGAAAACCCTGAGAATGTACCCGGCGAACCGAACGGTTTATTTACCAAATCAAAATCAAGAAAAAACATCAACCTGTATGCAGAACATCTTGTAAAATTCAATAAATTAACAATTTCAGGAGGTGCATCTTTGAACCTAGACGAAATGTTTAAGAGAAATTTTTCGGGAGGTATTGATTTAAGTTATGCTTTGACAATGCATTTCAGAACATTTGCATCATTCAATCAATCAGTTCGTTTACCCACTTTTACCGATTTATATTACGACGGACCGACCAATAAAGGTAACCCTGATTTACAACCGGAAACTGCTTTAAATTATGAAGTCGGTATGAAATATTTCAACAGAGGACTGCATTCAAATATTTCCGTTTTCAGAAGAAACGGAAAAAATACCATTGATTGGGTTCGACTTTCCGACACTGTTGATTGGCAAGCTCAAAATATTACCGAACTTCAGGTTACGGGAGCGGAACTGTCTGTTAATTATGCCTTTAGTCCTAATTCAGTTGTTAATAATATAAGTTTTTCGTATGCTTACACAAATATTACGAAACAAAGCAGTAATTATATTTCAAAATATGCTTTGGATTATTTAAAACATAAAGCCGTTTTGTCCTTAAATCATAAATTATATAAACGATTTTCGGCAAATTGGAATATTCGTTATGAAAATCGTAACGGCAGTTATTCTGCATATGATTTAAAAACAAAAACTTATACAGGAGAAAAAGAATACAAACCTTATATATTAACAGATGTCAGATTTTTGTGGCGAAGTAAAAAAATTGAAATTTTTGCCGATGCTTCTAATCTTTTTAATGTTAAATATCACGAATTCGGCAATATTCTTATGCCGGGTCGTTGGATAAAAGTAGGGATTCGTATGAAGTTGAATTACTGAAAACTTGTTATGAAAATAACAAAAATCATTTTTTTTTAACTTATACAAATTTACAAAATTTACGGTTTATCTTTGTAAAAAATTAATATGGTAAAATTAGGCGATTATAATACTTTGCGCGTTGTAAAAGAAGTTGATTTCGGGATTTATCTTGACGGCGGTGAAGAAGGTGAAATTTTGATGCCGACAAAATATGTTCCCGCCGGCACAAAACCCGATGATGAAATTGAAGCATTTATTTATTCCGATTCGGAAGACAGATTAATTGCCACAACGGAGACTCCTTTTGCAAAAGTTAATGAATTTGCCTGCCTTAAAGTAAAAGCCGTAAATAAATTCGGGGCATTTTTAGATTGGGGCATTTTGAAAGATTTATTAGTACCTTTCAGAGAACAAAAATCGGATATGATTGAAGATCAGCATCATATCGTATATATATATGTTGATGAAAAAACTCGGCGATTGGCAGCATCTGCAAAAATTAATAAATTTTTAAATTCCGAAATTCCGCCGTATCAAATTAATGACGAAGTTATGATTCTCATTCAAAGCAAAACAGATATCGGCTACAAAGCAATTATTGACAATAAATTCAGCGGTTTACTTTATGAAAACGAAGTATTTACAAATTTGAAAAAGGGAGACAAAATACCGGCATTTATTAAAAAGATAAGAGACGACGAAAAAATTGATCTCACTTTGCAAAAAGCAGGATATGAACAAATTGACGGTATTTCAGAAAAAATTTTGCACCTTCTTAAAGAAAACAAAGGTTTTATTGCTGCGAACGACAAAAGTTCTCCCGAAATGATAAAAACACTCCTTAATATAAGCAAAAAATCTTTTAAAAAAGCAATCGGTTCTTTATACAAACAGCATTTAATTGAGTTTAAAAACGACGGAATAAAACTTATTTGACACATTCTTAAATATAATTACCTGTCATTTTTATCGGGGAATTCAATATTTTCCTGTTCGCAAAATTTTTTCAGTTTATTGACTGACCAAGGAATCGAATAATTAAATAGGGCTTGCTTAAAAGCTCAGATGTGCGTCTATTTTGGATTTTGTGAGATGTAGATGTATATAAATACTTCAAATTGAACAAAATACAAAAGAGATGTGCTTCTGAGCTGTAAAAATTCGGTAGTTTTATCAAAAAAAGTGCATGAGTTTCAAGATATTTCATTCAGAGACCTTGCACTTTATCACAAAAAAATAAATATAAAGTAC